>JAEUSS010000052.1 GCA_016788685.1 Prolixibacteraceae bacterium
ACGGATCGCTACATCGCTTCGGGCGAAGGGCCGGAAACGTTCATAAATAAATTCAACTACCACGGCTACCGCTATATCCGGATTTCAAACCTGAAGGAAGTCCCGGCAGCCGGAGCAGTCAAAGCTTACCTGATTCATACGGGCTTCGGGCTGGCTTCGGGCTTTCAGTGTTCCGATCCGGAGTTGAATCAGATTCACGATATGGTTCTCTATACCTTGCGCTGTCTCAGCATCGGCGGCGATTTGGTCGATTGCCCTACGCTTGAACGGCTGGGCTATGGCGGCGACGGCAATGCTTCGACAGAAACGGCGCAAATGATGTACGACCTGAACCCTTTGTACGTAAACTGGCTGCAGGCATGGGCCGACTGTATCCGCGAGGATGGCGGAATGCCTCACACGGCTCCGAATCCGTATGGTGCCGGCGGCGGTCCTTACTGGTGTGGTTTCATCATCACCGCTTCGTGGAAAACGTACCTGAATTACGGCGATGCGGCTATTCTTGAAAAACATTACCCGGTGATGCAAAAGTGGCTGGGGTATGTTGATCAGTATACGGTTGATGGTTTGCTGAAGCGCTGGCCGGACACGGATTACCGGGGCTGGTACCTGGGCGATTGGGCCACTCCGAAGGGAATCGACCAAACCGCGCAAGCTTCTGTTGATTTGGTAAATAATTGTTTTGTGGCCGTTTGTTACGACAATATGGAGCAAATAGCCCGGGTGCTCGGTAAGGACAGCGATGCCGGAATGTATGCGCAGAAAAAGGCAGGACTTCAGCAGCAAATTCATCAGCAGTTTTTTGACCCGGCTAAAAATACCTATGCCACAGCCACCCAGATAGATCTGGCTTATCCGCTGCTGTCGGGTGTTGTTCCGGAAGAATTGAAGGATGCGGTTATTCAAAGCCTGGTTAAAGAAACTGAAAACCGGGGCGGACACCTTTCAACCGGGCTGGTCGGGGTTCCGGTACTGACGGAGTGGGCAGTCAAAAATCAGGCGGCCGGCCTGATGTATTCCATGCTGAAAAAGAAGGGTTATCCGGGTTATCTATACATGATTGAGAACGGCGCCACCACCACCTGGGAACACTGGAACGGAGACCGGAGCCGGATTCACAACTGCTACAACGGAATTGGTTCGTGGTTTTATCAGGCACTGGGAGGTATCCGGCTTGCAGAGGATACGCCGGCTTATAAAAGAGTGAAGATTTATCCTCAGACACCTTCAGGCATAAGCTGGGTTAAAACGTTTAAAGAAACTCCATACGGCAGTCTGGCTGTCAGTTGGGAACTAAAAGACAAAATGATGGAACTGAATCTCGAAATTCCGGTCGGAATAACCGCTGATATTGTCATTCCTTCCGGAGTGAAAAAATACCGGCTGGACGGAAAGGAATATGACTTGTCAGGTGAAAAAAATACGGAAGTTGAGTTGGAAAGCGGGAAATATAAAATTGATTATACCTTGTGATGAAGCCGATTGCTTTTGCTCTGTTAGCCGGATTGTTTCTGATGACTTCCGGGCAGGCATCCCTGTCGCAGACAGTTCCGGAGACTGTGATGCAGAAAATTTATCAGGAGGTAAAAACGCCTTACAAATACGGACTGGTGCTGGTTGCTGCAGATCGCTCCAAAATGGTTGACAGCCCTAGTGTATTTCGTTACCGGAAAAGCTGGTACATGACGTATATCGTTTTCGACGGGAAAGGCTACGAAACCTGGCTGGCTAAAAGTGCCGACCTGCTTAGCTGGGAGACGCTCGGAAAAATCATGTCGTTTACTGAAAATACCTGGGATGCCAATCAGAAGGCTGGTTACATCGCCCTTCAGGATTACCGGTGGAACGGAACTTACCGGGTGAAAAAGTATTCGGGAAAGTACTGGATGTCGTATCTTGGCGGGGCAATGCAGGGTTATGAAGCCGGAACGCTGGGAATCGGAATAGCCAGCTCCGGGCAGCTGATCAAACCCGGCGCATGGCGGGTCTCGGAACATCCGGTGATTTCGGCAAAGGATGCGGATGCACGCTGGTACGATCACGAGACGATTTACAAAAGCACGGTCATCCGCGACAAAAAGAAAACGCTCGGGCATCGGTTTGTGATGTATTACAATGCCAAAGGAAGTGATAAAGTTAACGGAAAGGAAAGCGCAGAACGCATTGCCATGGCCGTTTCCGATGATCTGAAAAGCTGGAAACGGTTTGGCCGGGAGCCTGTCATCGATCACGGTACCGGAATTTCAGGAGATGCCTTTATTACCCGCATCGGCGAGGTTTGGGTCATGTTTTATTTCGGCGCTTTCTGGAAGCCAAAAGCTTTCGACCGTTTTGCCTGCTCGTACGACCTGGTAAACTGGACCGAATGGAAGGGCGATGATCTGATCAGCCCGTCGGAAATTTATGACAGCCAGTATGCACATAAACCGTTTGTGATTAAGTACAACGGAATGGTGTATCATTTCTATTGTGCGGTAGACGAAGAGGGGCGCAGGGGAATTGCGGTGGCCACTTCTGAAGATATCGGGAAGAGCAGACTTTCGTTTCCGGAGTGAATAGAATCAGAATAAATTTTAGTACACAAATTATATAACTCAAAATTATGAAACTGAATAAAATTTTTTACGCTTTAGCTTTTTGCTCGGTTGGCCTGTCTTGGCAGGCGAGTGCCCAACTTCAAAATGCGGATGTATATGAGTATCCGGGAGCTGGTCAGGAAAACAACCGTTATTACATCAACATTCCTGATATTGACGGCTATGAAACCCTGAAGTGCGATTTCCATATCCATACTGTTTTTTCTGACGGAAAAGTATGGCCGGACATGCGGGTCGACGAAGCCTGGAACGAAGGACTGGATGCTATTGCCATTACTGATCACATTGAATACCGGCCCAACAAAACAATCATCAACGCAGACCTGAATAAATCGAATGAAATTGCCCGAAAAAGGGGCGCCCAAATTGGCCTGATTGTGATTAAAGGCACCGAGATTACCCGGAAGAAACCGCTGGGGCACCTCAACGCCTTGTTTGTTCAGGACGTGAACAAGATTGATGTGCCGAATGAGCTGGATGCCGTTGACGAAGCCGTTAAACAGGGGGCTTATATTCTTTGGAACCATCCCGGATGGCCCAACGACACGAGCACCATTTACCCGGTTCATAAAAAGCTGATTGCGCAAAAGAAACTACACGGCGTTGAGGTTTTTAACTCAACAGAATCCTATCCGAAAGTGCTGGATTGGTGCAACGAATTAGGGCTCGCCCATTTTGCCAACTCCGACCTTCATTATACCAGTGCAAACATGTATAGCGGAAAGTTGCAGCGTCCGATGACCTTGGTGTTTGCAAAAGAACGTTCAGAAGAAGGAGTGAAAGAGGCATTGTTTGCCGGGCGGACAGTTGCTTTTTACAACAACAACCTCTCCGGGATGGAAAAATACCTGAGAGAGATTGTCAAAAAATCATTGTTTGTAAAAGTCATTAATAAAGAAAAAGGCGTCATCGAAGTATGCAACAAATCCGATCTTTTGTTTCAGGTCAGGTATGGAAAACTGATGTATTCAATTCCTCTTCACCCCAATCAGGTTACCCGTATTGAACTGGCTTCGGGAGTTGATGTCACATTCACCAATTGTTTGGTTGGTCAGGATAAGTTTCTGGTCACGAAGCTTTGGTAGAAATCTCCGGAAATTACAATCCGGAGCTTCGGGAGACAGGGCCGGAAGGTGGATTTAGTCCGGTTAATTAAGCGGAATCGGGTGAATTAGAAATGAGAAAAATGAAAAAAGGAAGTCATTTCCTGATTGGTATTTCGGTCGTCTTTTCCCTGCTTGGATGCAGGTCGGGCAACGGCGTGTATTATTCGGTTACCGACTTTGAAAAAGTTCCGAAGATTGATATGCATTTGCATTACAACACGGAGGATGTCAGTTATTTAAAATTTGCCGATTCATTGAATTTCCGGATCGTTTCGCCGAATGTTGATGCCGGAGAAATGCCGGTTGACAGACAGCTGGAAATTGCCAGTACGGTCAGGCAGAAGTTTCCGGAGAAGTTTGCCTTTTTCGGAACGTTTGCCGTCGATAGTTTCGGGAGGCCCGGTTTTGCTGAGAACACGATTGTCAGTATCGATAAGAGCATCAGATCGGGCGCTTGCGGAATTAAAATCTGGAAAAATATCGGGATGGTCCTGAAAAATTCCGCCGGACAATATGTGATGGTTGACAATGAGGAATTTGATCCGGTTTTTGACTATATGGAGGCAAATGAAATTCGGTTAATTGCCCATTTGGGCGAACCGCGTAATTGCTGGCTTCCCGAAAATGAAATGACTGTTGATAACGATCGCCGCTACTACTCCCGTCATCCGGAATATCACATGTACCTTCATCCTGAAGCTCCGTCGTATGAGGATCAAATCGGTGCCCGCGATAGCCTGCTGAAGAAACACCCGAAACTTCGTTTCACCGGAGCCCATCTGGCCAGTCTGGAATGGAGTGTGGACGAACTGGGCAAACGTTTCGATCAGTTTCCGGAGATGAATGCCGATTTAGCTGCCAGAATAGCAAATTTGCAGCACCAATCGCTGGCTGACCGCGAGCGGGTACGCAATTTTCTGATCAAATATCAGGATCGCATCCTGTACGGCACCGACATGACTCTCGGTACGAATGATACAGTTTACTCGCGGGTGACTTCGGGCATGCGGGATACCTGGATGAATCATTGGGTTTATCTGGCGACTGATTCGTTGGTCGCTGTGAAAGCTCTCGGCGGTAAAAGGGTAAAAGGTTTGCAGTTACCCCGCGACGTGATTGACAAAATCTACAGACGGAATGCGGAACAATTTTTTAGTATGAATCAATAACTAGCCGATTAATAACCTGTTTATGGAAATTCAAAAATCAGAACGATTGGGATCTCTTGATGTATTGAGGGGCTTCGATTTATTCTGCCTGGTCTTTTTTCAGCCGGTACTCCGGTCGTTGGGAAGGGCTGCAGACGTTCCCTGGCTGAACGCCGTTTGTTCGCAGTTTGAACATGTTCGTTGGGAAGGCTTTGCTTTCTGGGATATTATTATGCCTTTGTTTATGTTCATGGCGGGTGTTTCCATGCCTTTTGCTTTTGCCAAACACCTTCGCACCGAGAGTAAATTACAGCTGTATAAACGAATTTTGAAACGGGTAGCGCTTCTTTGGTTGTTTGGCATGATGTGTCAGGGCAATTTCTTGTCGCTGGATACCACCCGGATTTTCTTTTATTCGAATACCCTTCAGGCGATTGCTGCGGGTTACCTGATTTCCGCCGTATTGCTTATCCATTTTCAGCAACGAGGACAACTGATCGTGACTTCAGGCTTGCTGTTGCTGTACTGGGTACTCCTTACCTTTGTGCAGGTGGACGGTTTTGGCGGAGGTAACTTTACGCCGGATTTCAACCTGGCCGAATATGTTGACCGGACAGTACTCGGGCGCTTCCGCGATGGAGTAACGGTTACCGAATCGGGACTTGATTTCGGCCAGTATCGTTACACCTGGATCATCAGTAGCCTGAACTTCGGCGTAACTGTCATGACGGGTGTTTTTGCCGGTCAACTGCTGAAAAGTAACCTTCCGAAAATAAAGAAACTTCAGTATTTGCTGATTGGGGGAGTAGCCATGATTATTGCCGGTCAGCTTTGGGGCTTGCAAATGCCGGTCATCAAAAAAATATGGACCAGCTCAATGACGCTCTTCAGCAGCGGAATCTGCTTTTTGCTGATGGCTCTGTTTTATTACCTGGTGGATTATAAAAATTACGGAAAGTATTTAAACTGGCTGAAAATCTACGGAATGAATTCAATCCTTGCTTATATGCTGTATGAGATCCTCGATTTCAGCAGCACTACGCAGTCTGTTTTTCACGGGCTGGAGCAGTTCATGGGCGACTACTACCTGACGCTGATTAAATTCGCAAATGTTTCCATCATCTTTTTCATTCTTTGGATGATGTACCGTAGAGGCAAATTTCTGAAAGTCTGACAGAGGTGCTTTTCCTGAGATTTTTTTCTGAGGAGTTCAGAAATTAAAGGTTTGCAACAATGCGTGGATTGGAAAAACAAAATTGGCGCAAATCGGTCCGTCATCAGGGTACTGATTTGGGCAGAAAACTGCCCGAAATGCACCGGCAATGTACAAGTGCCCGATAGGCAAACGGAAGAGTTTTATAACAGAAAATCAGAGAGAAGGTTTTTTAGGTATGATGGCATACAAATTGTAAATTTTCGTTTTCTTTGTAAGTTAACATGCTGATTTTAGCTGAATTTTGATAAAGTTGAATAAAAATGGAAGATATTTTTCAAAAAATTGGCACAACACAAACTTTGAGTCAGAAAATTGAGCGGAACATTGAACGCGCTATCCGCGAGAAAAAGTTGCCTATCGGTGCAAAACTTCCTTCTGAACGCGAGTTGTGCGAAATGTTTGCAGTTAGCCGGACTGCCTTGCGCGAAGCTTTACGTCGCTTAAGTGCCCGCGGATTAATCGAAATCAGGAAGGGTAGCGGGATGGTGGTTACCAAAATTGACATGAAAGATGCCATCAGCTCGCTCAACTTGTATTACGACTTGAAATTTGATGAAAATCTGATCGGACAGATTATTGAACTCCGGTTGGCTTTTGAGCCCGAGATTGCCAAAATGGCCGCCCTTAACCGCACGGAAGAAGACCTGAAGAACATGGAGGCTAATCTGGTCGAATTTGCCAAGTGTAACCCCGATAACACCCAACTTGAATCGGACATTGATAACCGCTTTCATCTGGCAGTAGCCCGTGCTACAGAAAATCCGTTTGTAATTGTGACGATGGAACCGGTGCATAACTTATTGCCGAGGATGCGTAATTTTATTTACGCCAACATCGAAGGCGAAAAGGAAATAACTCTGGGTTACCACAAAGAAATTGTGAATGCTATCCGAGAACGGGATGCAGAACGTGCTTACGACAAAATGCAGGCCCATCTGGATCGCAACATGCAGGTTTACAACAAATTTTTCAAACACTCCTGAGTTTGAATTTTTGACTAGTCCTAAATAAGCGATACAGATTTATAGGACTAAATTAATAGATTCACAGACCGTTTCAAAGCTAGCTTTGAAACGGTCTGTTTTTTTATAGCTTTTAATTTTAATGATCTGTTGT
>JAEUSS010000099.1 GCA_016788685.1 Prolixibacteraceae bacterium
AGCCAACTTCATCAACCAGTTTGAAGGTGTAAAAATTGCGCTTCCTTCCGCATCGTTCGAACAGGGCGACTATACCAAAGGCCAGTTGGCAGTAATTGCCAACTCGTATAACTTCAAACGCTCGGGCGATGTATTGTACCAACTCGAAGACGGCTGGCAACCCGTTTTTAAATATCAAAAAACCGTTTACAACGACAATTCAAACATTCCGTTTATTATGCACGGGAATGCGGTCAAACAAAAACGCATCAGGAATAAAACAATGGGCGAAGACATGGTTCCGACCATTTTGGAGATTCTGCGTATGCCCGTTCCGGATCATTGTGCCGGTAGTATTCTGGAAGAAGTTTTATGGTAAAAAAATAATCATCAGGCTCAAAATCTGTTATCTTTGAGCGCAAATCTCAGAAAAATGGCCAACGACTGGAAAGATAGGTTGGGAACGGTTTACTCGACAAACCCCGATTTTCAATACCAAACTGATGCGGAAGGAGATGCGGAAACCCTTTCTCCGGATAAGCAGAACCTGCGCGTTCAGCTCGACAAAAAACAGAGAAACGGGAAAAAGGCAACATTGGTAACCGGCTTTGTGGGGAAAGACGAGGATTTGAAGACATTGGCCAAAATGCTGAAAACAAAGTGTGGCGTAGGAGGCTCTGCAAAAGACGGAGAAATCCTGATTCAAGGTGACTTTTGTGATAAGGTGATCGGAATTCTCAAAAACGAAAATTACAAGGTCAAACGTTCGGGAGGTTAAAGACTCAGGCAGAGGCAACTGACGGATTGAAGAATAAGACAACTGAATGCAGAAACAAACATTTTTGATGCCCTTATAAAAACCGTTTCACGTATGCTCAAACATTTTAAAACCATCGGCATGATCGGGGGAATAGCCCCTTCATCAACTGTTGACTATTACCAACGCATCATTTCCAGATTTCAGGAACGCACCGGACTGCGTGAATATCCGTCAATCATCATCAACAGCATCAACATGACCCACATGCTGAACCTGATCTCCAATGATCAGCTCGATGAACTGATCGACTACCTGTCCGAAGAAATTTATGTGCTGGAAAAAGCCGGAGCCAAAGTCATTTTCATAGCATCCAACACTCCCCATATTGTATTTGAACCACTCGCTCAGCGCGTAAAAGCAAAGATGATAAGCATCGTTGATTCGACCATTGCTTATGCCCAGTCCAAAGGTTACAACCGTCTCGGACTGTTCGGAACGCTTTCAACCATGGAAGGCGATTTTTTTCAGGAAGGATTTGAAGCCGCCGGCATGGAAATCATTACCCCAATGCCCGATGAGCGGAGATTCATTGATAAAATTTACATGGAAGAGTTAGCCAGGGGCAGGTTTTTACCTGAAACAAAAAATTACTTGTTATCGATCGCCAGCCGGATGTATATGGAAGGGCAGATTGACAGCCTGATTCTGGGCGGGACTGAACTTCCCCTGATCCTGAAAACAAGCGACATTGAAGACATCGAATTACTGAATACCACAAAAATCCACGTTGAACGGATTCTGGATGCTGCAATAGGCCAGTGATTCATCTCTTTTTTTGAGAACAGCCCCTGCCCGATCGTTGCGTCTGGCAGGGGCTGTTCTGTTTTCCGGCTATTTCACTTCCTGAAGTCTCCTGATCAGTCCGTCACAGGCATCTTCCAGAATATCAAGAACCAGCTCGAATCCGGCAGCACCACCATAATACGGATCGGGTACCGAATCATACGACTGTCCAGTACAAAAATCGGTCATCAGGTATATCTTTTCCCGGTCGTTTTCAGTTCGGCTCCTGGCTTTTAAGTCGCGAACGTTCTGCTTATCCATCCCGATGATATAATCAAAACGGTCGAAATCCTGTTCGGCATCAAAAGGACGGGCAATGCTGGT
>JAEUSS010000176.1 GCA_016788685.1 Prolixibacteraceae bacterium
CAGAATGAGATTGAGAAGCTTTTCCCGAATACTTACGGAATGCCTTTGATCACTTTTGAAGCTGGAGCCGGGAAAAAGCAATATCCTGCAGTAAATGTCGGGGTTATTCTTTCCGGAGGTCAGGCACCAGGCGGGCACAACGTGATTTCAGGTATTTTTGACGGCATTAAAAACATCAATCCTGAAAGCAAACTTTATGGCTTTTTAGGAGGCCCCGGAGGTTTAGTTGATCACAAATACATTGAACTGACAGCCGGAATTATTGACGAGTACCGCAATACCGGTGGTTTTGATATCATTGGTTCGGGACGGACCAAACTCGAAGAAACTGCTCAGTTTGATAAAGGCGCTGAAATCCTGAAACAGCTCGATATCAAAGCACTTATTATTATCGGTGGTGACGACAGCAATACCAATGCCTGTGTTCTGGCCGAATATTATGCCGCTAAAAATACAGGAGTTCAGGTTATCGGTTGCCCCAAGACAATTGATGGTGACTTGAAAAACGACATGATCGAAACTTCATTCGGTTTTGATACTGCAACCAAAGTTTACTCAGAACTGATTGGTAACATCGAACGTGATGCCAATTCAGCTAAAAAATACTGGCACTTCATTAAGCTGATGGGGCGTTCTGCATCTCACATCGGGTTGGAATGTGCTTTGCAAACTCAGCCAAACATCACCCTGATTTCAGAAGAAGTAGAGCTGAAAAAGCAAACTTTGGGCGAAATCGTTGATTACATGGCCGGAATCGTTGCCAAACGTGCCGCCAACGGCGAAAACTTCGGAGTGGCTTTAATTCCTGAAGGTTTGGTTGAATTTGTTCCTGAAATGAAAGCATTGATTTCGGAACTGAACGACCTGCTGGCTGAAGGTTCAGAAACAGAACAGAAGTTCAAGTCGTTCACCAATAAAGCTGAAGGCCGCGCATTTGTTGCCGGAATTTTATCAGCCGAATCAGCCAAAGTATACACTTCACTGCCATCCGGAATTGCTGATCAGTTAACACTCGACCGTGACCCTCACGGAAACGTTCAGGTTTCGTTAATTGAAACTGAAAAGCTTTTGGGCGAAATGGTAAAAAGCCGCCTGAAAGAGATGAAAAAGACCGGCGAGTTCAAAGGTAAATTCGGCACTCAGTACCATTTCTTCGGTTACGAAGGCCGTTGCGCCGCTCCGTCGAATTTCGATGCTGACTACTGCTATTCGTTGGGTTACAACGCATCCTTCCTGATTGCCGAAGGAAAAACCGGCTACATGTCGTCTGTCCGTAACCTGACAGCTCCGGCTGCAGAATGGATTGCCGGTGGTGTTCCGGTAACCATGATGATGAACATGGAACGTCGCCACGGACACATGAAACCAGTTATTCAGAAAGCTCTGGTTGAGCTGGAAAGTGCTCCTTTCAAATACCTGGCTGCCAACCGCGAAAAATGGGCTGTTGAAACTTCATTTGTATATCCTGGACCAATCCAGTACTGGGGCCCAACTGAAGTTTGCGACCAGCCAACCAAAACAATTGCATTAGAAAGAGCAAAATAAATCAGGCTTAATCTGATTCAGAATAAAAAGAAAACCCCGAAAGTATTTTCGGGGTTTTCTTTTTTATAACGGATGTCTGGTCCTGAAATAGCGTTACACAAAAAGTAACACTATGAAAGAAGAAATTGTTAAAGAGTACATTAAGCGCAGTCAGAAGGATTATTCGATGTCCTTCAAACTTGGCGTAGTTCATGAAGTAGAACGAGGTCATC
>JAEUSS010000178.1 GCA_016788685.1 Prolixibacteraceae bacterium
GGTCAGGTTATAAAACGTAGAAGGAGAATTTCCGCTGAATGACACGTCTGTACTTCCGCCCAACACCACCGTACTGCTGTTTGCAGTAAATATCCCGTTGTTTGTCCAGCTGCCGTTAACGGTAAGCGTGTTGGTTCCTGAAACAATCAGAGTCCCGCCATTGTTAATCGTCAGATTGTTAACAACGGCAGCTGCATCAATGGTAACTGTAGCCCCGGAAACAATGATCGCATCATCGTTGGCGCCAGGCGCCACACCTCCCAGCCAGGAAGATCCGGCAGTCCAAACGCCACCCGTTCCGGTTGAGGTAATCGTTGCAGCCTGAACGTACCCTGCAAGCAACAGGAACGCCAGCACGAGTGACACAAATCTTCCGGATTTACGGAAATTAGAAACGGAATTGGAATGTGGAGGTAAAAAACCGGATTGGGCTGGCAATAAACCAGAACTCCCTGCGTTAATTACTGCAGAAAGGCTGGCAGGCAAAGCTGCTGCCACTTTAGAATATAATGCGCTGAATACCGGAAATAAACAGACGAACCCAGCGTTACAACCGTGTATTTTGCGGGAAATCGCCCACAAAGCCACAGCAATAACAAGGCCCGATAACCCGGCGATTGTCTCACTGTAAAATATCATATATTGCAAATCCAATCAGTACAAACTGTCCCTGAGGAGATAATAGTCCGTTCCCTGTTATCATCATTCAGAGAACAAATATTATTTCCACAAATACCCTTTCATTCAGAAACGTCAAATTACTTGACATGCTCTGAAAAGCGTATTCCCCGACTTTCCTTTCCCTTCTTTCGAGTCGTACTTATGTAGATTGGTGCAATTCGGGATAAAGCTATAAAAATTATCCAGTTTAAAAAACGCTTCAGCCAGTCAATCCGGGAAAAACCACCAGATTTTGATAAAGAAATCAGGCCATAGGTACAGTTGAGAAATTTCTGGCGTAAAACCAAGGAACAAACACACAGCGATAGCCATCAGCAACTTAGAAAAAGAACAAATCAATCGATGCGGAGATTACTCCCAGTACCTCAAGAAGGAATTGACAGAAATCCCAACCTGTCTCAAAACGCCGGCTACTAACAGATGCCAAATAAACTGCGGCAGAGTCTGAATTCAGTTCTGCCGTGGTTTTTTTGACATTCAGGGAAAGCGTATCTTGCGCGTCAAAAAATTAATTTTCTAAACTAAAAGAACCCAATACATGAAACGAAGAAGTTTTCTATCACTCGTATCAGCGAGCGGAGGAATACTATTGACCACTCCGGCAATTGGTAATTACACAGGCACCACCGGCAAAAAAAACGACAAAATTACCGGGCAATTATCTGCAGATGTTATCATTGCAGGCGGAGGCCTGGGAGGGTGTGCCGCAGCACTGGCAGCCTGCCGGAACGGACTGAAAGTCATTATGACCGAAGAAACCGACTGGATCGGAGGACAGGTTTCACAGCAGGGAGTTCCGCCTGATGAACATTTCTGGATAGAGACTCATGGAGCACCGGCATCGTATCGGGAATATCGCAACAGAGTTCGCGCTTTTTACAAACGGAACTATCCGCTGACCGATGATGCCAAAAGTCGTGAATATCTGAACCCCGGCGACGGATCAGTCTCGAAATTATGCCACGAGCCACGGGTGACGGTTGCGGTACTGATTGAAATGCTGAGTCCGTATTTAAGCACCGGAAAACTGACAATTCTGACAAACTGCAAAGTAAAATCAGCGCATACCGATGGTGACGTAGTAAAAGCGCTTCAAGTTACAGACTGCAAGAACGACCATACATTCGTTTTGTCGGCACCCTATTTTGTTGACGCGACTGAGTGTGGCGACTTATTACCGCTGACTAAAACGGAATACATAACCGGAACCGAGTCTAAAAGCCAGACTGGCGAACTTCATGCCCCCGAAAAGGCTGATCCGGAAAACAACCAGGCTTTTACGCTGTGCTTCGCCATGGATTATCAGCCCGGAGTAAATAACGTTATCGATCGCCCGGCGGATTACGGATACTGGAGTACCTTTATTCCCCGAATGACACCACCCTGGTCAGGGAAACTGCTGGAACTGAAATATTCAAACCCGCGGACTCTGGAACCCAAAGAAATGGGCTTTCATCCGGAAGGAAAAAAAACCGGCGACCTGCTGAATCTCTGGAACTACAGAAGAATCATCAATAAAGACAATTTTGCCAAAGGAACCTACGACGGCGATATTACCATTGTCAACTGGCCGCAAAACGATTATGTCCCTGAAAATTTGATCGATGTTCCCGAAAAAGAGTTCAGCAAACACATTGAGGCAGCCAAACAAATGAACCTGTCTCTGTTTTACTGGCTGCAAACCGAGGCTCCCCGCCCCGATGGCGGTTTGGGCTGGCAAGGACTTAGATTAAGAGGTGATGTACTCGGCACCAGTGACGGCATGGCTCAATATCCGTACATCCGCGAAGCCAGAAGAATAAAGGCCGAATTCACTGTTCTGGAAGAGCATGTAGGAGCTGAAAACCGCCGCCTTGTTGCAGGAGAAGTTGCAGGAAAAAAATCGGCCGATTTCTACGATAGTGTCGGAACCGGTTACTACCACATCGATCTACATCCAAGCAGCCGTGGAATCAATTACGTTGATTTCGGTTCTCTTCCGTTTCAAATTCCGCTGGGGGCTTTACTGCCGCAACGAATGAACAACCTGCTGCCGGCCAACAAAAATATCGGAACAACTCATATCACCAATGGATGTTACCGGCTGCACCCGGTAGAATGGAGCATTGGCGAAGCTGTAGGTATGCTCATCACTTTTGCAAAGAATAAAAAGTTACCCCCGAGGGCTGTGAGAGAACGCAAAGATTTGCTGACCGAATTCCAGGGCTGGATCCGCAGTCAGGGACTCGAAACTCATTGGCCAGCTAAATAGTGCCGGGATAAAATAACTAATTACTCATGAATTTCAAAACAGCGCAAGAAATCCTTGTTCTCACAAACATTCATTTTATTTACCAACTATAACTCATCAATTCATTTCATCATGCTTCGGAAAACATTTTTAAAATCCCTTTGTGCCCTCATCCTGATCGCCATTTTTCATTCGGGATTTGCCCAAAACCAACCAGACACGCTCCGGTTATTCCTGATTGGAAACAGTTTTTCACACAACGCCGGACGTTATTTGCCTGAGTTGGCCCTGGAAGGTAATCATCCGCTGGTTATCGGACGTGCCGAACTTGGCGGCTGTTCACTTCAGAGACACTGGGAACTGGCCGAGCTGGCCGAAAAAAGCCCCGATGACGCTAACGCAAAACCCTACAAAGGAAAATCGCTGCGAATGCTGCTGTCAGAAGGCAAGTGGGACATTGTAACGATTCAGCAAAATTCCATGAATTCGGGCGATCCGGCAACTTACAGGCCATACGCAAAAAAGCTGTACGACTACATCAAAATGCTTCAACCCAATGCCCGCATTGTCATGCACCAAACCTGGGCCTACCGGTCGGACTCGAAAGATTTCAGCCAGGTGGCTCCCAAGCAGTTTGCCAAAAGCGAAAAAGAGATGTGGCAAAAATCGCGAGCAGCATACCGCTCGGTCGCTTCCGAACTGGGAATAGAACTCATGCCCGTTGGCGATGCTTTCTGGAAAGTTAGTTCAGGGAAACAGGGGTTCAGGAAAGACCCCGAATTTGACGAGCAGAAAGCCGTATATCCGGCATTGCCCGTTCAGAAAAACTCGTTACACCAGGGTTACTACTGGGATAAAAACAAAAAAATCATGTTCGACTCGCACCATGCCAACGAGGCCGGTTGCTTCCTTGGTTCTTTGGTTTGGTACACGTTCTTGTTCAACGAGTCGCCCGAAAAACTAACATTCACCCCGCAGGGAGTTCCTGCAGATTTCGGCCAATACCTGAAAAAAGTAGCCAGAAAAACGGTAAAATAAGGGACGGTCGGGATAAAAACGAGTACCGCATTCACCAACTTTTAATGCAAATGACCAGCCCGGATCTCGTTCGTTGAGATCCGGGCTGTTTTTTTTCTCCCGGAACCGCAACTCCGATGAGGCTGCTGAATTTCAACCTGAAAACAAACAGGAATCATCCTGAAATGCCAGTCAGCATTCGCCCTGCTGAAGTTTTGGCCGTCCTGCTAAGCTTCTGGACGTCCTGCCAAATAAAATTGCTGTCCTGCTGAGGTTTTTGTCGTCCTGCTAAGGTTTTAGTCGCCCTGCTGAGGTTTTTGCAGTCCTGCCGGGCAGGAAACGTATTTATTGCAAATTTCAATAGGTTTTTATATTTGGGGCCAGAAAACTTTGCGCCGAAGCCGGACGTTTATCGGGCTCGGAGCAAGTCAGGAACTAAAAACGCAGAAACAGGCTTCAATTGGTAAAAAAACGTTTTTTTTATACCCAAAATAATTTCATTTTTATGCCTGCAATTGAATTAATTCTACACAACTAAAAAAACTAATAAAAATGGCATCAAACAGAAGGGATTTTCTCCGGAATACCTTACTCGGAACCGGGCTGCTGGCCTCCGGATTTGCGAGCCACGCAGCACCGCTGGATAGCGAACTGAGTTCTCCGAGAAAAAACAAAAAACAGAAACAACAATTTAACATGTGCGGATATGCCGCACCCAAACTCGACAAAGTACGGGTCGGCTTCATCGGTTTAGGCATGCGTGGCCCCGGTGCCGTTGAACGCATGTCGTACATCGACGGAGTTGAAATCGTTGCTTTATGCGACCTTTTTGAAGATCGGGTTGAAAAAATGCAAAAGTCCCTTGAAAACAAAGGTCTTCCCAGGGCAAAATCTTATTCGGGAAGCAAAGATGCGTGGAAAACCATGTGCGAAAGTCCGGACATCGACCTGATTTATATTGTCACCCCCTGGTCGTTGCACACGCCAATGGCTGTTTATGCCATGGAACACGGAAAACATGCAGCCGTAGAGGTTCCGGCAGCAGTCACCATCGACGAATGCTGGCAGTTGGTTGAAACTTCTGAACGCACCCGCAAGCATTGTATGATGCTCGAAAATTGCTGCTACGACTTTTTTGAACTGCTGACCCTGAACATGGCCCGCCAAGGTTTTTTCGGCGAGATCGTCCACGGAGAAGGAGCATACATTCATGACCTGATCGACCTCAATTTCAGCAAAAAAGGATATGTTGACATGTGGCGACTGAAAGAAAACCAGCACCGCAACGGCAACCTGTACCCCACTCACGGATTGGGCCCGATTTGCCAGGTTATGGACATCAACCGCGGCGACCAGATGGAATACCTGAGCTCCATGTCATCCGCAGATTTCCAAATGGCTGCAATGGCCAAGGAACTGGCTGCAAAAGACAGCTTCTACAACGAATTCACCACGGCCAATTACCGCGGAAACATGAGTACCACCACCGTCCGGACGATGAAAGGCCGCACCATGATGATTCAGCACGATGTAACAAGTCCCCGTCCATACTCGCGTATTCACCTGGTGAGCGGAACAAAGGGAGTTGCCAGCAAATGGCCGAGCCCGGCACGTATAGCTACCGGCCACAGTTGGATGAACGATGATGAAATGAAAAAACTGGAAGAACAATACACTCCGGAAATTGTAAAACTGATTGGCGAAATGGCCAAAAAAGTAGGCGGACACGGCGGAATGGACTTCATGATGGATTGGCGCCTGATTGATTGCCTGCGCAACGGACTGCCGCTTGATCAGGATGTTTATGACGCAGCGCTGTGGAGTGCCATTGGCCCGCTGAGTGAAATGTCGGTTGCCAACCGCTCCAACTCCGTTGATGTACCCGATTTTACCAGAGGCGCATGGAAAACAAACGCCCCGATTGAACTGACCCTGAAAGGTGGCGGAACAACCGGAGTGAAAGAGCTGCAAAAAGTCGATTCGGGCAAACAATTGAATATCTGAACAAACGATAAATAGCAAAAAAGATGGCCTGCATGAATTTGCAGGCCATCTTTTTTATCCCTGATGTCTGGTCCTGAAATAGCGTTACACAAAAAGTAACACTATGAAAGAAGAAATTGTTAAAGAGTACATTAAGCGCAGTCAGAAGGATTATTCGATGTCCTTCAAACTTGGCGTAGTTCATGAAGTAGAACGAGGTCATC
>JAEUSS010000151.1 GCA_016788685.1 Prolixibacteraceae bacterium
GACTGAAGCGGACATCATACTTTTTATTGCCCGGGCAATTCTGTCTTTATTCATTAGGTTTCAGTTTAAGTTCGGTTTTTTATAGGGTACTCGTCATTGATCCCCCAAACGAGTTTCCGGATAAATTTATGAAAAATATTCACATATAATTCGTCTGCCGGAATATGCTTTGCTGCTTTGCCACTCCAGACTAAACTTGTAACTTTGCGATCAACATTTAAATCAAACGAATATGTTTTCAGGAATAGTTGAAGAAGCCGGCAAGGTGATTGCCATTGAGAAAGATCAGGAAAATGTACATTTTACGTTGACCTGTTCGTTTGTTGATGAACTGAAGATCGACCAAAGTCTTTCGCACAACGGCGTTTGCCTGACTGTTGTAAAAATCGATGCCGAAGCCCGGACATACACGGTTACGGCCATCAAAGAAACACTGCTGAAAACAAACCTGGGCAAGTTGGTTCCGGGAAGCAAAGTAAACCTGGAACGCAGCATGATGATGAACGGCCGCCTGGACGGACACATTGTTCAGGGACATGTTGACCAGACTGCTACCTGCACCAAAGTTGAAGAAGCCGACGGGAGCTGGTATTTCACCTTCGAATACCCGTTTAACAAAGAGATGGCACAAAAAGGATACATGACTGTTGAAAAAGGCTCGGTAACTGTGAACGGGGTCAGCCTGACTGTGGTGAACTCAAAAGACAATTCGTTTCAGGTGGCTATTATTCCATATACATACAACGAAACCAATTTCCACACTTTTGAAACCGGAACTACTGTTAATCTCGAATTCGATATTATCGGAAAGTATCTCAGTAAACTAATGAGTTTCAGCAAATAAAAATATTCAGGTACAGAGATCCGCGAAATCTCTGTACCCAATTAACTGATTGGTTTCAATCAGCTATTGTCTGTGGGATTCCCCCCAAGCGATGCCATTCAATTAAAATACGGCTTCTATTATCTTTCGGGTATTGTCGGATACGCCGTAGGTGTATATGTGCAGACTCGGAACGTGATGCGCCGCCAACTCTTTTGACTGAAAGATGGCCCATTCAGTACCGACAATTTTGGCATCATCATCGGTTTTACATTTAGCCAGCTCTGTCGCCAGTTCCTTCGGAAGATCGATACTGAATATCTTCGGAAGAACAGTCAGCTGACTCTTCAGGTTGATGGGTTTGATTCCCGGAATGATCGGAACCTGAATACCAACCGTCCGGCAGCGATCTACAAAATCGAAGTATTTCTGATTATCGAAAAACATTTGTGTCACGATGTAATCAGCACCGGCATCTACTTTCTGTTTCAGGTACTGCAGATCAATTTCGGCATTGGGAGCCTCGAAATGTTTTTCCGGATAACCAGCCACTCCGATGCAAAAATCCATGGGAGCAGTATTTTTCAGTTCGGTTTCCAGATATTTCCCGTTCCTGAGATTTACAATTTGTTCGACCAGCTGATTGGCATTGGCGTGTCCGTTTGGATCGGGTCTGAAAACATGTTCATTCTTATTTCCGTCGCCCCGCAGTGCAAGTACATTGTTAATTCCCATGAAGTTCAGGTCAATCAGCACATGCTCGGTTTCGCTTTTCGAGAAGCCGCCGCAAAGAATGTGCGGAATTACCGGAATCCCGTATTTATGTTGAATGCTAGCAGCAATGGCAACCGTTCCGGGCCGTTTGCGGACGGTGCGTTTTTCGATGCGTCCATCGGGCAATTCCACGTACATCATCTCATCGCGATGCGTGGTGATATTGATGTACTTCGGATCAAAATCCAGCAGATTTTCGATTGTATTGTATATTTTGCTTGCATCATTCCCTTTGAGTGGCGGCAACAGCTCAAACGAAAAAACAGTTTTATCACTTTGATTGATAATGTCAATAACTTTCATTTCAGGGGTATTTAAAGGTTCAAAAGCTGATTGGGTTTCCGGAATTTGAACGAAATATTATTTAAAAATGTTTTCAATTTTATTCTGCGTTTTATCTATTTCACGTTTCAGTTGCGCCTCAACCGAGTTATTGAAATGGAAAACCATATCAAGTACAAACATAACAACCAAACCCAAAATGAAAGAAATGAGGGCGGTTTTTGTCCGATTTTTCATAGATATTAATTTAAAAATCACATATTCACTGCAAATGTCGGATAAATCCGTCAATTTTATAAAGTGCATGTTCGGTTTTACCGGATATCTTATTTTATCATGCCTGCCGACAGACTTTAAATACCCTTGTAATTCAGGTTTGACGGAATAAACTGCTCAATCAATTCCACGGAAACTCCTTTACGGCGGGCGTAATCTTCAATCTGGTCTTTTCCCACTTTTTCGAGGCTGAAATATTTCGATTCGGGGTGGGCAAAATACAGACCGCTCACCGAGGCTGTCGGGTACATCGCAAAATGCTCAGTTAATGTCATCCCAAGTTCTTCGGCATTCAGCATCGCAAAAAGATTCCCTTTTTCATGATGCTCGGGACAGGCCGGATAACCAATGGCCGGACGGATTCCCTGGTAATCGACATGGAACATTTCTTCCAGCGAAAGATTTTCTTCCGGAACATATCCCCAGTAATTTTTGCGAACCTGTTCGTGCAGCAGTTCGGCAAACGCTTCGGCCAAACGATCGGCCAATGCTTCAAGCAAGATGGCGTTGTAATCGTCGTGGTCATCCCGATATTGCTTCATCCATTTTTCAATGCCCACTCCGGCAGTCACCGCAAAAGCGCCAAAATAATCGGTTTTTCCGCTTGCAACCGGAGCCACAAAATCCGACAGGCAATAATTGGGCGAACCCGCTTTCTTAGCCTCTTGCTGGCGCAAATGATAAAAGCGCCCAAGTTCTTTATTTCGGGTTTCATCTTCGTAAACCACAATATCGTCGCCATCGGCATTGGCCGGCCAGATGCTGAAAACACCATTGACCTGCACCATTTTTTTCTCGGCCATCTGGTCGAGCATCCGGTTGGCATCGGCATATAGCCTTCGGGCTTCTTCGCCCTGAAGTTCGTCGTTCAGGATATCCGGAAATTTACCTTTCAATTCCCAGACAAAGAAAAAGAAAGTCCAGTCGATGTATTTGCGTAATTCCTGAATAGGAAAATCGATCAGCTGCCTGACTCCGATGAAATTCGGTTTGTAAATCGGCGTGTTATTCCAGTCAATTTTCAATTTGTTGGCTCGTGCTTCTTCCAGCGAAAGATATTTTTTCGCTTTTTTCTGGCCGTGAAGTTCACGAACTTTCCGGTAATCCTCGCGAAGTTCATTCAGGAAATCCTCGTTTCCTGAAATCAGGTTGGAAACCACCCCCACTGCGCGCGACGCATCTTTCACATAGACAACCGGATTTTTATACTGCGGAGCTATTTTAACAGCTGTATGTATTTTTGAAGTGGTTGCACCGCCAATCAGCAACGGTAAATTCATGTTCCGGCGCTCCATTTCGGTAGCAACATCGGCCATAATTTCGAGCGATGGCGTAATCAGTCCGCTCAGTCCAATGATATCTACATTCTCCTGAACAGCGGTTTCCAGAATTTTGTCGGTCGGCACCATCACGCCCAGATCAATCACCCGATAGTTGTTGCAGCCCAGAACAACGCCGACAATATTTTTACCGATATCGTGCACATCACCTTTTACCGTAGCCATCAGCACCACTTTCCGGTTGTCAGTGGTATCGAACTTGTCTTTGTCGGCTTCGATATACGGAAGCAGGAAAGCCACCGCCTTTTTCATCACCCGGGCCGATTTAATTACCTGCGGAAGAAACATTTTCCCGGCGCCAAACAGGTCGCCAACCACGTTCATGCCGTCCATCAGCGGACCTTCGATGATATTCAGCACCGGAGAATAATGAGGTAAGGCTTCGGCTAAGTCGATCTCGATAAAATCGGGCAATCCTTTAACCAGTGCATGTTCCAGCCGCTTTTCCACCGGAAGGCTGCGCCACTCATCTTTGCGTTCTTCTTTCGCATTCTGCTCCTTCAAGGTCAGCGAAAATTCGAGCAGTTCCTCGGTGGCTTCAGGCTTTTTGTTGAGCACCAAATTCTCAACTTTTTCCAGAAAATCTTTTGGAATTTCGTCGTAAATCTGCAACATTCCGGGGTTCACAATGCCCATGTCGAGCCCGGCGCGGATGGCGTGAAACAGGAAAACCGAATGAATGGCCTCGCGCACCTGGTCGTTCCCGCGGAACGAAAACGATACGTTGCTGATTCCACCACTGGTTTTGGCGTGTTTCAAATGCTGTTTGATCCAGCGGACCGACTCGATAAAATCGACCGCGTAGTTATTGTGTTCTTCAATTCCGGTCCCGATGGTCAGTACGTTCGTGTCAAAAATGATATCCTGAGCCGGAAAGTTAATTTCGTTGACCAAAATATTGTAAGCCCGCCGGCAAATTTCAATACGCCTTTCGAACGAGTCGGCCTGTCCTTTTTCATCGAAAGCCATCACCACCACTGCGGCTCCATATCGCTTCAGCCGCTGTGCCTGTTTCCGGAAAACCTCCTCGCCTTCCTTCATGCTGATTGAATTCACAATCGCCTTCCCCTGCAAGCATTTCAGTCCTTCCTCAATGACCTCCCATTTTGATGAGTCGATCATAACAGGAAGCCGTGCAATATCGGGTTCTCCCATCAGTAAATTCAGGAAAGTAACCATTTCTTTTTTGGCATCGAGCATGGCATCGTCGAAGTTCACGTCAATCACCTGAGCCCCTTCGTCAACCTGGTTTCGGGCAATAGCCAGCGCCTCTTCGTATTTTTCTTCGCGGATCAGACGGGCAAATTTCCGCGATCCGGCTACGTTACACCGCTCACCGATGTTTACAAAAATAGATTCGGGAGTTATGGTAACAGGCTCTAACCCGCTTAGTTTGGTATTTTTTTCCTTTTTCTTCCGGAGATGCGGTTCGGCCTGAGCGGCTTTTTTGGCCAGTTCGCGGATGTGTTCCGGAGTAGTTCCGCAGCATCCGCCAATAATGTTTACAAATTTATTGTCCAGGAAATCACTCACCTGACCGGCCATTTCTTCAGGAGACTCGTCGTATTCGCCGAACTGGTTGGGCAACCCGGCATTGGGATAAGCACTGATGAAAAAAGGAGCTTTCTTCGACAGCTCTTCCAGGTACTGGCGCATATCTTTTGCCCCGAGTGAGCAGTTCAGCCCGATGCTGAGCAGATCGATGTGCGAAACCGAAGTCAGGAAAGCTTCTACGGTTTGTCCTGAAAGGGTTCGTCCGCTGGCATCGGTAATTGTTCCTGAAACCATCACCGGAAGCCGCATTCCGCGTTCATCCAGTTCATCTTCGATGGCAAACAAGGCAGCTTTGGCATTCAGCGTATCGAAAATGGTTTCAACCAAAAACAAATCGACCCCGCCATCGAGCAGTCCTTTTACCTGTTCGCGGTACGAAGATTTGACCTCATCAAAATTTACCGACCGGAAGCCCGGGTCATTTACATCAGGAGAAAGCGAAAGCGTCTTGTTCATCGGACCAATGGCTCCGGCTACGTAGCGCGGTTTATCCGGATTTTTTGCTGTAAACTCACCGGCCACTTCAACAGCCAGCCGGGCAGCCTGCAGGTTGAGCTGATAGACCCATTCTTCCAAATGGTAATCAGCCTGCGAAATACTGGTGGCATTGAAGGTATTGGTTTCGATGATGTCGGCACCGGCTTCGAGAAACTGTGCGTGGATTCCGCGAATGATTTCAGGTTTCGTAATTGAAAGCAGGTCGTTGTTGCCCTTCAGGTCGTACTGAAAATCATTAAAAACAGTTCCCCGGAAATCCTCTTCCGACAGGCGGTATTTCTGAATCATGGTTCCCATAGCTCCATCGAGCACCAGGACCCGTGACTCCAGTTCCTTTTGTATATCTTTCTTCGTTGTCATCGTTTTATGCTTCTTCTTTCGCCAAATCAAACATTTAACCCGCCTGATAGTTCAGGCCGCGAATTTCTTTGGGCGGCAAAAGTAATTTCAAAAAGCCGGACTATCAAACAATTCAGGACAATACACCGTGCCGATGTTAAATTTGAGTGTTGCTCCCGGCGGCTATTACCTCCGGATTTCAATCTGACCGATACTTCCGACCTCGTTTTCATCAATAATTTTTACATTTGCAGCATCAAAAATCGACTGTTATGATTCAGGAAATACAGATATACAACACACTTACCCGTAAAAAAGAAGTTTTTGAACCGCTGGTTCCCGGCAAAGTCGGATTGTATGTCTGCGGCCCAACGGTTTACGGCCCGCCTCACCTGGGGCATGCCCGGTCGGCCATTAGTTTCGACCTGCTTTTCCGTTTCCTGAAACAAATTGGCTACAAAGTGCGCTACGTGCGCAACATCACCGATGTGGGCCATTTAGTTGCCGATGCCGACGAAGGCGAAGATAAAATTGCCAAACAGGCAAAACTCGACGAACTGGAACCCATGGAGGTGGTACAGAAATATACCAATATGTACCATGACGCGATGGCAATGCTCAACCTCGAATCCCCCAGTATCGAGCCCCGCGCTTCGGGCCATATCATTGAGCAAATTGAAGAAGTAAAGAAGATTCTGGGTTCGGGATATGCTTATGAAAGTAACGGTTCGGTATATTTTGACGTGGAGAAATTCGCCGCTGAAAATGAATACGGAAAACTTTCGGGCCGGAAAATTGAAGACCTGATCAGCAATACCCGCAGCCTGGACGGGCAGGATGAAAAACGCTCCGGACTGGATTTTGCCATCTGGAAAAAAGCATCACCCGAACACATCATGCGCTGGCCATCGCCCTGGGGCGACGGGTTTCCCGGCTGGCACATGGAATGTACGGCCATGAGCTGCAAATACCTGGGCGAAACATTCGATATTCACGGCGGTGGTATGGATCTGACTTTCCCGCATCACGAAGCCGAAATGGCGCAGGCACAGGCTGCTCACGGCAAACCGGCCGTCCGTTACTGGATGCACAACAACATGATTACCCTGAACGGGCAAAAAATGGGCAAATCGCTTGGAAATGCCATTTCGCTGGAACAATTTTTCAATGGCGATCATCCGCTGCTCGAAAAAGCATACAGCCCGATGACCATCCGCTTTTTCATGTTGCAGGCGCATTACCGCAGCACGCTCGATTTCTCGAACGAAGCGCTTCAGGCTTCCGAAAAAGGACTGGAACGCCTGCTCAAAGCTGCCGCAAAAATCGATTCACTGCCTGTTTCTGAAAGCTCTTCGGTAAATATTCCCGAACTGGTAACCAATTGCTACGCAGCCATGGCCGATGACATGAATAGTCCGGTTGCCATTGCCTGCCTGTTCGAAGGGGTGAAAATCATCAATTCGGTTGCCGACGGCAAATCGACAATTACTGCAGAAGACCGCGAAGCTTTAAAATCGCTTTTCCATGCTTTTGTGTTCGATATTTTCGGGTTGAAAGCCGATACTCAGGCCGAAACCGGAAACAGTGAAGTGCTGAACGAAGTGGTTGCCTTGCTGATGAAACTTCGGGCCGAAGCCAAAGCCAACAAGGACTGGGCAACTTCGGACAAAATCCGCAACGAGCTTTCCGCGATTGGTTTCGACATCAAAGACGGCAAAGACGGTGTGAGCTGGGAGCTGAAGAAGTAAACAGATTGTAATCGTTTTTGCTGCTGTGGTGGAGGTTACCCTCTTATTTTATGTTAAATAACAATCCTCATTTGTAACATTGGTTACAATTTATTCCATTTAATAGCTGTATTTTTATGTTGCAGGTTGAAAATCAGTGCATGAGGCTGGTTCCTGCCATAACCTTACAGCTATGAAATTTATATTACATCTACTTCCCCCTAAACAATGGAGATTCCCGGTATTAATCGTCATGGGCATCTTTGTCGGATTATTTTTCTTCCTGTTTTATGTCAGCAAGGCCTACTCCTATCTGTCTGACGATCCTGAAACTTGTGTCAACTGCCACATCATGGCACCCCAGTATGCGACCTGGAACCACAGCTCACACCGCGAGTACACCAATTGCAACGACTGCCATGTTCCGCACAACAATGTTTTTAATAAGTACTTCTTCAAGGCTAAAGACGGGATGCGCCACGCATCGATGTTTGCCCTGCGGCTGGAACCTCAGGTTATTTTTATTCATGAGGCCGGAAGAGATGTGGTTCATCAGAATTGTGTCCGTTGTCACTCAAAGCTGTTGGATGATCCGAAGCTGAGTGCCTCTGTAAAAAATCTGCATGCCCAGAGAACCGACCGGGTTTGCTGGGAATGCCACCGCGAAGTTCCGCACGGGCGCGTAAACAGCCTGAGCAGTACTCCCAATGCACGGGTTCCGCTGCCTGAGAGCCCGGTTCCGGATTGGTTAAAAAAAGCAATGTCAGAATAAATAAAATAAAAATAAATACATCTCCTATGAAACCTGTATCACAACTTATTGAGAATCGGCCGTGGATGGCCTGGTTTATTTTCTTTATCACTATCATCGTTGTTTTTCTGGTCGGCTTGCTGGCCTCTTCGGTTATCGAACGACGTGCCGAAGCTGTTTTTGTCAATGTTCCGAAAACGGTGATTTCACAGTTCGAACCCCGGAACGAAGTGTGGGGAGAAAACTACCCGCGCGAATTTCAGTCGTACTACCAGACTGCCGACACCTCTTTTGCCAGCAAATACAACGGAGGCAGAATGATCGACATGCTGGAGGTTGATCCGCGCATGGTCGTTCTGTGGGCCGGATATGCTTTCTCAAAAGACTACTCGCAGGGGCGCGGCCACTTTTACGCCATCGAAGATATCCGGAATACCTTGCGCACCGGAGCTCCGACAAACGATACTGACGGCCCGCAGCCTTCAACCTGCTGGACTTGCAAAAGCCCCGATGTTCCGCGCATGATGCAGGAGGAAGGGGTTACCGAGTTTTACAAAGGAAAATGGTCGCGCTTGGGTGCCGAAGTGGTGAACCCGATTGGCTGTGCCGATTGCCACGACTCGAAAACAATGAACCTGCACATTTCGCGCCCGGGACTGATTGAAGCTTTTGAACGTCAGGGAAAAGACATTACCAAAGCTTCGCACCAGGAAATGCGCTCGCTGGTTTGCGCCCAATGCCACGTGGAATACTATTTTGACAAAAAGAAAGTGGATGGCGCCGCATATCTTACTTTTCCTTGGGACAAAGGGATGAGCGCCGAAAACATAGAGAAGTATTACGACGAAATCGAATTTTCGGACTGGACACATAGTTTGAGTAAAGCTCCCATGCTGAAAGCCCAGCATCCGGAGTACGAAACCTATTCATTGGGTATTCATGCCGAGCGTGGCGTTTCGTGCGCCGATTGCCACATGCCGTACAAAAGCGAAGGCGGACAGAAATTTACCGATCACCACATTCAGTCGCCGCTGAATAATGTCGCTAACTCGTGCCAGGTTTGCCACCGTGAAGAAACAGCCAAACTGGTTCAGAACGTATACGACCGTCAGGATAAAATAATTGAAAACCGCGACAAACTGGAAGAACTACTTGTTCATGCCCACGTGGAGGCTAAAAAAGCCTGGGATCTGGGAGCTACCGAGGCCGAAATGAAAGATATCCTGATGGGAATTCGTCATGCACAATGGCGTTGGGACTTTGCTGCTGCCAGCCACGGCGCTTCGTTTCATGCACCGATTGAAACCGGCCGTATTATTTCCACCGGAATTACGATCGTTGGCGAAACCCGTATCAAACTGGCACGCCTGCTGGCCAACAAGGGATTTAATCAGGAAGTCCCCTATCCCGATATCACCACCAAAGCAAAAGCTCAGGAATTTATCGGCCTCGATGTGAAGAAGCTGCGCGAAGAAAAGCAGGAATTCAAGCAAAACCTGCTCCCTAAATGGATTGAAGCTGCTGAAAAACGTGAGGCTGGATACGGCAAAAAAATAGAAATGTAGTAATAAGGCAAAAATAACGAACCATGAAAAAATCAATATGGATTGGAATGATCTGCCTTTTGGCAGGCAGCCAGGTGAAAGCACAGCTCAGCCTTTCGGGCGAATTCAGACCACGAACCGAATACAGCCACGGCTACGCCACGCTGGCAGCTGAAGATCAGAAACCATCGTTATTTACTTCGCAGCGGACCCGCCTGAATTTCGATTATAAAATGGACTTACTGAAGGTTGGTTTGGTCCTGCAGGATGTTCGCACATGGGGAAGTCAGGCTCAATTGGTTTCCAATGAGGATTTTGCCACATCGGTTCACCAGGCCTGGGCTGACATTACGCTGTTCAAAGAACTGTCGCTGAAAGTGGGTCGTCAGGAACTGAATTACGATGATCAGCGTATTCTGGGAAGTGTTGGCTGGACTCAGCAAGGGCGGTCTCACGATTTGGCGCTGTTTAAATACGCCGGCAAGGTGAATATTCATCTGGGAATTGCTCACCACGAAAACACCAACCGAAAAAACAACCTCTACGATGGCCCGGATGCCTACAAGGATTTACAATTTTTGTGGGTTAACCGGAAAACAGACAAGTTTTACTGGAGCTTACTTTTCCTGAACAACGGGAAGCCGGAAACAACCGGTACCGAACAGAAATCAAAATACAGCCAGACCTTCGGAACACATATTGAAGTTCCGATTGATCAGGTGGCATTTTCGGGAAACCTGTATTTTCAGACTGGCGAAGACGGCGCCAATAAATCGTTGAACGCCTATAACCTGATGGCTGAAGCCAATTACCGGACTTCGGAAGAAATACAATGGACTGTCGGGTACGAAATCCTCTCTGGGTCTGATTATGACCAGGTTGAGAAAAACAATTCGTTTAATCCTCTGTATGGAACCAATCACAAGTTCAACGGTTTCATGGATTATTTTTATGTAGGCAACCACCTGAACAGCGTCGGATTAGCGAATGGCTATGTCAAATTTGTACTGACGAAAAAGAAAACGGTCGTTAATGCCGATGTGCATTTTTTTGCCAGCGAAGCCAAGATTTCGGAAACGGCTGACAATTACCTGGGCACCGAAGTTGATTTGAGCCTGACCCAAACTTTAAATCCGGCCACTAAAGTTACGTTCGGCTATTCGCAGATGTTCGGGAGCCAAAGCCTGGAAATACTGAAGGGAGGTTCCAACGGAGCTTTTAACAACTGGGCTTACCTGATGATTTCGGTTACTCCGAAATTTTTATAGCATATTCTGCGGGGGCTCCAATCAAGCTGAAGCCCCCGCTAAACATCAAAACCATTAACCAATCTTTACCGATGTCATGGTGAGCGACCCCATCACCGGCTTGTCGTTAAAGAATGTGGCCGCCTCATTCTCGCCTCTCAGGGCCAGGGTATACAACAAAGGCAGAAAGTGCTCAGGACTTGGAACTGCCAGTTGTACTTCCTTTCCAAGCAAAGGATAATTGATCAACTCTTTATAGTTAGTGTCCTCAATTAGCCGCTTGATCGTTTCATTCGCCTGAATTGCCCAGTCGAAGCCATATTCAGGTTCATTCATTTTATCCCAGGCAACCATCCTGAGGTTGTGTACCATGTTACCGCTTCCGATAATCAGTACACCTTTGCTCCGAAGCGCAGCCAATTCTTTTCCCAGCTCGTAATGATAACGGGGCGGTTTGCTGTAATCAAGACTCATCTCAATAACGGGTATATCTGCTTCAGGATAAATCCTCCGGATGACACTCCACGCTCCGTGATCAAGTCCCCACTTTTCATCCAGGCCGACTTCTGTTTTTGTGATCACTCCTTTCGTTTCTTTGGCCAACTCCGGACTTCCCGGAGCCGGATACTGAACCTCGTACAGCGCTTTCGGGAATCCTCCGAAATCGTGGATGGTCTGCGGTTTCTGAACCGCAGTTACAAACGTACCCTTGGTTTCCCAATGAGCCGAAACGCATAAAATCGCTTTGGGGCGCGGAATTGTTTTTCCGAGATTTCGCCACCCCTGAACAAACTCGTTTTCTTCAATGGCATTCATCGGACTTCCGTGGCCAATAAACAATACCGGCATTTTCGGAGTACTTTCACCTGAAGTGAAAAGCTGACTAATTTTGTTATGGTTCATAGCAGTAATGGCTAACGGGAACAGCAGCGCTGAACCCAAAAATGATCGTCTGTTCATTCAACTAAAATATTAATTCGCGCCTGTAAATCCTCTCCTTCCGGTTCCGAACAGAACTGAATGACAGAAAAACAAATTAATACAGATTAAGTTTTTTAAGCTGCCTCTCGGTATCATACCGCCCATCTATCAATCAGCCCTCGGTTCGGAAACATATCGGTTCGGTGTATCACTCAGAGAGTTTGCAGATCTGAGAATACCCGGCGATACCCAGATTCTAATACAGCAATAAAAGGATGCAATCACAAAAACAGAATAGTCCCGGCAGTATTATAACCCACAGCCATATTAAGCTTTTTTCCTGTTGCAACTCGTTTCATTTTTCTATTTTTGGCGGACAAACTAAAAGAAGCGTTCGATAGTTTTGCTTAAAAAAAAATCATATAACCAGTCAGTACAGGAACAATTGTGGTCCCGTTTTAAAGAAGGCGACCCCATTGCTTTTCAGCAGATATATGACCAATATATTGATGTACTGCTCGCTTACGGTTCGAAAATCACCTCTGACCGTGAACTTTTGAAAGACTGTATTCATGATTTGTTTATCAGTCTGTACAAATATTGCAAACGCATTAACGAATACGAATACATTGAATTTTACCTTTTCAAGTCGCTAAAACGCATTTTGGTTAAACAAATCAGCAAAGAACGCCTGAAAGAATCACTGACCGACCATGCAGATCTGTTATTCAATCTGAACTTCAACTTTGAAGAAGATTACATTCGAAAAGAAATGGAAGATCACCGGTACGAGAAATTAAAAGAAGCTTTTTCTACCCTGGATCCTCAGAAACAGGAATTAATTTTTCTGCGTTTTTACAGTGGACTGAGCTATGCCGAAATTGGCGAAGTGGTTGGTTTACAAACTGAAGCTGTAAAGAAACAGGTATACCGTACATTCGATTATCTACGCGATAAATGCCCGTCAATTTTAGTCGAGATGTTTATCATGTGTTGTAAAGCATGAAAAATAAGCGTGCCTTTCATGTCCTTTTTCCCGGATTGTTGTCTTTTGTGAATTGAAATAGAAATTCATTCATGGATATTCGGAAAAAGATAATTGACGATCCACTTTTCACTCAATGGGTTTTCAAGCCAACGGCTGAACTGAACACATATTGGGAACAGTATATCCGGGAACATCCTCAGGAGTATGTGGTAATTAATGAGTTGATCAACGATTTGAGAAAAATTTCAATTCAGAACGAAGATTTCTCGCTGAAGGAAAAGCAACAGATTGCCTCTCGTTTTAAAGACTACCTGTTTCAACAACACAAACACCAACGAACAAAACAGATCGTTTATGCAACAATGCGATATGCCGCTGTGGCTGTACTGTTTTCATGCATATCGGGACTTGCGGTTTATTTTGTCATGAAGAAGCCGGCCAATGAGCTTCCTTCAAATCTGTACGCGGCACAAGCGCCATCCAGCCATGCTGTCATCTATTTCTCCGACCAGGAAGCCGTAAAACTCGACAAAAAGAACTCAAGTATTCAATACACCGCAACCGGAGAGGTTCTGATGAACGGAGATTCGCTTATCGAAAAGATTGGTCCTGATCAGGAACCTGTCATCAACCGGCTGGTAGTCCCGTATGGTGACCGCTCAAAAATAGCATTGGCTGATGGTACCATTGTGTGGCTCAATGCCGGAAGCCAGTTGATTTACCCCTCATTCTTTGCCGGGAAACAACGAGAAGTAACATTATACGGGGAAGCCTTGTTTGAAGTCAGAAAAGACGAGCAGCATCCCTTTATCGTAAAAACAGCTATGCTCGATGTTCGGGTTTTGGGCACCATCTTCAATGTTTCGGCCTATAATGAAGACCATACCATTCAGACCGTATTGAAAGAAGGCAAAGTTGCCATTCGCGAACATGGAGCCCTGTTTTTTGACAAGGATATTGTTCTACAGCCCAGCCAGATGGCTTTGTTCAACAAAGCAAACAGTGAAATGAATATCAGCAAAGTGAATACCGATGATTACATCATCTGGGCCGAAGGCCTGCTGAGTTTCAACAATACCGAAATAAACCGGGTCATCCCTAAAATTGAACGGTACTTCAATATCCGGCTGATTTTAAATAATCCGTCAACCGGAGAAATGAAAATCAACGGAAAACTGAATTTAGCCAAAGACATCAATGAGGTGCTTGATTATCTGTCACAGGTGTCGCTGAGTTCAATTGAAAAAACAGGAGAAAATACTTATGTACTAAAATAAAGAAACCGGGAGGTAGTTGCGCATTTCCCGGTCTCTGAAATAAACACCATTAATAACAGTATTTATTAAAAACGTAATTCAAATCTATGAAAAAAAAGTGGTCTGATTGCTTTCCCTCCGGAGAAAGCATAAAAAAAACATGTCGTATTATGCGATTAACCTTATTTCTATTACTGGGGATGGTTTGCAGCGCTGCAGCAAACAGTTACTCCCAAACAGCCAGATTTTCTGTTAATTTAAAAAACAGCACTGTACTGGATGTGATCAAATATGTAGAAGAGAACAGCAATTTCGTTTTCCTTTATCGTAACGAAGATCTTAACCTGAAACGCACCTTCACGGTTAACTTTCAGGATGCCTCCATACAAAGCATCCTGGATGAAGCATTAAAAGGGAACAATGTTGTTTACAATGTATACGATCGGCAGATTGTTATACGCAAGCAGGCAAACGCCCCTTCTGTCCAGCCTGAAACCAAGAAGCGGCTAACCGGCGTGGTCAAGGGCAGCGACGGAACTTCGGTCCCCGGAGTCTCGGTTTTCGTAAAAGGAACTTCACTGGGAACGATTACTGATATCGATGGTCGGTTTTCTATTGAAGTTCCGGCCAATACAAAGTCCCTGGGATTTTCATTTGTGGGTATGAAAACCATCGAAGTCCCTGTTGGATCCCAAACTGATTTTCAGGTCAAAATGCAGGAAGAAGCTGTCGGATTGGACGAAGTCGTTGCTGTTGGCTATGGTGTTGCCAAAAAGCGGGACTTAACCGGTGCGGTTTCCCGCGTTGATAGCCGTGAACTCGAAAACCGCCCGGTACTGCGTGTCGACCAGATGTTGCAGGGACAAGCTCCCGGCGTCGATGTAAAATCCATCAGCGGTGAACCTGGCGGAGGTACAACTATCCGCATCCGCGGCGCCCGCTCGATTAATGCAACCAACGAACCGTTGTATGTGATCGACGGATTGATCGGAGCCGGAGATTTAAATTCCATCAACCCCGATGACGTTTTATCTATAGACATTCTAAAAGACGCATCGTCGACTGCCATTTACGGTTCGCGTGGTGCGAACGGTGTTATAATTGTAACAACCAAACGCGGCTCTGCCGGAAAAGATAATATATCGGTTAATGTAAGCCGCGGCGTTGAGCATTTACCGGCAAACCGGAAACCGGAACTCATGAATGCCTCCGAATTTGTTCAGTTTATTAAAGATGCGAGAGAAAATGTAAAAACTCCGGCTCAGTTGGTGAATGACCAACAGTACAACTATGTAAATAATCTCGATCTGCAAGCAATTGGCGAAGGAACCGATTGGCTGGATGCTGTTACCCGGGTTAGTTCGTTTACCAATGTCAATATTGGTGCATCGGGAGGCAATGAAAAACTTCAGTATTACTTGTCTGGTAATTATGCCGATCAGGAAGGGATTGTAATTGGATCGGGATTTACTCGTTACCAATTCCGCCTGAACCTGGATAAACAATACGAAAAAATTCTTAAAATCGGAACGTCAATCAATTTTAGCAACACGCTTAAAGACATTACCAGTGTCGATTTAGGAAAAAGTACTTCGTGGACTCGTTCTGCATTGTCTCTTTCTCCTACTTTTCCTATTTATAACGAGGATGGAAGTTTGTATTATGTTAATAAATTTGCTTACTCTGGTGGCAGCAATTTTGACTCACCTCTGGCATATAACCTGAGAACAACCCAGGAAAAAAGCAAAAATATTCTGGCAAACTTTTACATGGACCTTCAATTAATGAAAGGCCTGACTTTCCGAAGTAATCTGGGTATGCAATACAATATCCGCAGATGGGATTTTTATAATCCGACCACTATGCCGACCAAGATTGCCAGTAACGCACAAATCGCTCTTGCCGAAACACGCTTCTATACCGATGATTACCTTCTTTCTGAAAATACCCTGACTTACGACTTTGCGATCGACAGGCACAAAGTGAACATGGTGGTCGGAACCTCCTGGCAAAACAATATCGATCAATATCTGATGGGTAGCGCAACTGGTTTTACCAATGACATTTTCATGTGGAATAACCTGGGGGCAGTGGATCAAACCGGACAAAAAGTTGACTCGGATTACAGCGAAAACACAATGATTTCGTTTTTAGGGCGTGCCAATTATAATTTTGCTGATAAGTATTATTTGACTGTTACAAGTCGATATGATGGGGCATCGAATTTTGCGATGGATAACAAATGGGGATTCTTCCCTTCTGCTGCGGTAAAATGGCGTTTGACTGAAGAAAACTTTATCAAAGACCTGAATGCATTCGAGAATCTGTCGATGAAAATCAGTTATGGGAAATCGGGCAACCAGGGAATCAGCAACTATGCTTCATTGGGAACACTGAGCAATTCGACAACTGGTTACATCTTCGGAAACAATCCGGCATTGGCCTATTATTCAGGCAGATTGCCTAATAATGACCTTACCTGGGAGACAAGTACCCAGATTGATCTTGGAATTGAAGCATCGATACTAAATGGACGCTTGTCTGCTGAAGCCAATTACTACAATACAAAAACAAAAGACCTATTGCTGAATGTGCAGATTCCGAGCCAAACCGGATACAGTTCGCGATTGATGAATCTGGGCGAAACCTTTAGCCGTGGATTTGAACTCATGATTAACTCCAGAAATGTGGAGAAAGGCAAGTTTGCATGGCGAACCCAACTGACGCTCACGACCAACAAACAAGAAATTGTAGATCTGGGCCCGCTGGTGAAAGTTTCGGTAGATAACAACAGCTATGGCGGAACGACGACCTACTATGAAGTTGGTGTGCCTCTGGGCGCATTGTATGGTGCCTACTACGAAGGAACCTGGAAATCTCAGGCCGAGATTGATCAGGAATTGGCTCTTCCCGAAGGACAACGTCAGTTCGTATCTCCCAAAAACATGTACAAACCCGGACGCATGAAGTACCGTGATATCAACCAGGATGGATTGCTCGACCAAAAAGACATGCCCTATCAGGGTTCTCCAAACCCAAAGGTTTTTGGACGGATTGAGAACAATTTCAAATACGGGAACTGGGATCTGGACATTGCCTTCAATGCAAGTTTCGGCGCAAAAATGTATAGCGACGTGATGTTCTTCATGGGAACAGGTGGTGGCGATGGCGTTTATACCAACCAGTACAGATTTTTCAAAGATTACTGGCATCCGACCCGTAATCCCGAATCAAACATTCCTGCACCAAACTCAAGGGACAATGTACCAAGCACCTATTTACTTCAGGATGCATCGTTTGTTCGCTTCAGTACGCTTAAACTCGGCTACACCATCGATACCAAAAAATTAGGAATGGACTACATCAAAGGGGCATACGTCTACTTCAGCGGCAACAATTTATGGCTGTTCTCCGACTACAACAACTTCGATCCGGAAGTTAACCGCAGCGGGACCAGCTCTACTGTCCGCGGAAAAGACGACGGAGCTTACCCGAATAGCCGGGCCTTTACATTTGGTGTAAAAGTCGATTTTTAATTCTGTACCATTTAACTGTTTAAAATTTGAATCATGAGAAAGAACATTATTCGTGTAT
>JAEUSS010000231.1 GCA_016788685.1 Prolixibacteraceae bacterium
GAAAGAGGCAGAACTCAGAGAATATGAGTCTGGGGAAAAGGTAAAACAAACAAAAAAGGCGTCCGAACGTTTGTCAAAGCAGTATTTGGACAGCGATGAGCTGTAAAACAACTTTAGAAATATATAACATAAACACAAAGATTTAACGTCCTTTTTACATTCAATACATCTTAGTACGTTTTTTTTTAGCTTCTTTTGTAGCTTATGCCTCGTGAGAGTTGATAGTGAACAATATAGAAAATGAAACAGATGGAAGAAGGCGTTAGATACATAAAACATATGATCGTGGAACAACCTGTTTGGAAGAAATTATTTGTAGAGTCGAACATTCCGGCGAACCTGACTCCGCTGAAAGAAATAAGCCGCAACTTGTGGTGGGTGTGGAATACCGAAGCCCGTGATTTATTTCAGATGATAGATGCTGAAATATGGGAGGAATGTGAGCATAATCCGATTCTTTTACTCGACCAGGTAAATTATTCCCGCTTTCTGGAATTGGAAAAAGATGGAGAATTTGTTCTGAAGATGAACCAGGTTTCATCCGATTTGCACAAATACCTGGAGGAACGAAAAGTTCTTCAGGGACCTTCTGTTGCCTACTTCAGCATGGAATACGGGTTACATGATAGCCTAAAAATATTCTCCGGAGGCCTGGGAATCCTGGCAGGCGACTATCTGAAAGAAGCCAGTGATTCGAAAGTTAATCTGGTTGGTGTTGGTTTGTTGTACCGCTACGGTTATTTCCGGCAAACCATTTCGAGTACCGGCGAACAGCTTTCCAATTACGATCCTCAGCAATTCTCAAAGATTCCGGTTCAGCCGGCATACGATGAATCCGGAAACTGGATTTGTGTTGAGGTAGATTATCCGGGGCGCAAACTGTCGGCCAGAGTATGGCAGGTCAATATCGGCTCGGTAAAACTGTTTTTGCTGGATGCCGATTTTGAAGAGAACTCGGACGAGGACCGCTTTGTAACTCACCATTTGTACGGCGGAGATAACGAGAATCGCCTGAAGCAGGAAATGTTGCTGGGGTTGGGAGGCATTCGGGTACTGAAAAAAATGGGCTATTCGATGGATATTTATCATTGCAACGAAGGTCATGCCGCCATGATTGGCTTGGAGCGAATAGCTGATTTTGTTACTGAAAAGGGGTTGTTGTACGCCGAAGCCAAAGAAGTCGTGCGTGCTTCAACACTGTTTACCACCCATACTCCGGTTCCGGCCGGGCACGACTCTTTCCATCAGGACCTGTTTAAACGCTACATGGAAAAGTATCCGGCACGGGTTGGAATCAGTTGGGATGAGTTTTGCAGCCTCGGAAAAGCCGAAGCATACGAAGACCATTTTAATATGAGCTATCTGGCCTGTAACCTGTCTCAGGGAATCAATGGCGTGAGTATGTTGCACGGCGAGGTTTCGAAAGAAGTACTCAGTCCGCTGTATAAAGGATTTCTTCCGGAGGAACTCGAAGTCGGATACGTAACCAACGGGGTGCATTATTCAACCTGGGCTGCCAAAGAATGGAAAGAAATTCATCAGAAATATTTTGGAAAAGAATTTCGGGAAAACGAGCTTGATTTTGATTTGTGGGAAAGAATATATCAGGTGCCCGATGCCGAAATCTGGAACATGAAACAGGCCATGCGCCTGAAAACAATCGGATACATTAAGCAGCGGTTTACGAACAGCTGGATCAAACGCAACGAAAATCCGAAGCTCATTTCAGAGGTTTTAGGCAGGCTCGATCCTTATGCCCTGACGATTGGTTTTGCACGTCGTTTTGCCACCTACAAAAGAGCACATTTGTTGTTCCGGAACCTCGACCGCCTGGCAAAGTTGGTGAACGACCCGGCACGTCCGGTTCAGTTTATTTTTGCAGGAAAAGCTCACCCGGCCGACAAGGCAGGTCAGGACCTGATCAAGCACATTGTTGAAATATCCAAGCGGCCTGAATTTGCAGGAAAGATACTTTTTGTTCAGAATTACGACATGAACCTGGCTAAGATGATGCTGCAAGGAGTTGATGTGTGGATGAATACACCGACCCGTCCGCTGGAAGCATCGGGGACCAGCGGTGAGAAGGGTGTGATGAACGGAACCATTCATTTTTCGGTACTCGACGGCTGGTGGGTTGAAGGGTATAAAAAAGATGCAGGATGGGCGCTCCCTCAGGAAAATGCTTATGACGTGAATGAACTTCAGGATGAACTGGACGCAGAAATGATCTATGATATTTTTGAAGACGAAATATTGCCTGCTTTTTACACCCGAAACGCCAATGGCGTTCCTGAAAAATGGGTATCATACATTAAAAATACGTTTGCCCAGGTGGCACCTAATTTCACCACGGCCCGCATGATCCGCGATTACCAGGATAGGTATTATAAACCTCAGGCGGGGCGTTCTGCACGTCTTGTTGCCTCCGATTATAAACTGGCTAAAGAAATTGCCGGCTGGAAATATAGTATTTCTTCAGTTTGGGATCAGATTGAAGTTAAAAAAGTTCAGATTACCGACGGAATCACCAATGTATTAAAGATCGGTGAGGTATATCCGGCGAGGGTCATTGTTGATCTGAAGGGAATACCTGCGGAGGACGTGGGGGTTGAGATGGTCATTACAGAAAATGGCAAAGACAGTGCTCCGGAACTGATAGAATGTCTTCAGTTTGAAGTTGAGAGTGCCGAGGGCTCTGTAATCACTTACAAGCTCGATCTGCACCTGATGGATGCCGGCGCTTTTAGCTATGCGATACGCATGTATCCGAAGCATCCGGAATTGCCACATCGTCAGGATTTTAATTATTTGAAATGGGTTTAACCGTAAGCCAGATACAATAACAAAAAAGGTAGCCAGGAGCTGCCTTTTTTGTTGGTTTTCAGCTTCCCTGTCATTACTTCAGGCAATCTTTTTACATCAGTGAAATGAAAAAACGATATTCTCAAACAGTCTTTCTGGCAATAATTGCTTGTTTGCTCTGGTCATCGGCTTTTGCCGGGGTAAAGATTGGACTGAACTATCATACTCCGATTCAGTTTGCCGGAATTCGCTTCATTTTTTCCGGTCTGCTTCTTTTGTTTGTCTCTCCTGGTTTTAACCAGCTATGGAAAGAGGTAAAAGAGAATCTTTCTTACGTTGTTCTGATAGCTTTTTTGCAGGTTATCCTGCAATATTCTCTTTTTTACATGGGTGTTCAGTTGGTGCCGGCATCCATTTCGGCAATGATTGTCGGGTCATCGCCGCTTTTTGTTGCGTTGGTTTCACATTTTTTTGTGGCCGACGACCGGATGAATTGGTTGAAAAGCTTCAGTATCTTGCTTGGAATTTCAGGTGTCGCTGTCATCACACTTGGTCGGCACAGCCTTCCGTCGGGTGCCGAAATCGCGCTTTGGGGAGTTGTTTTTCTTCTCCTGAATAATTTGGTTTCGGGTATTACCAATGTGGTGGTAGCTCGTAAAAAGCAAACGATTTCGCCGATTGTGCTGACTTCGGTGTCGCTTTTGATTGGCGGTACATGCATGTTTGCCGTTTCTGTTCCGCTTGAGGGGTTACCGCGTCAGTCTTTCCCTCCTGAATATTATGTGGCGCTTGCCTGGTTGAGCTTTTTGTCGGCTGCCGCTATTTCGATCTGGAATACGTTGCTTCGGAGGCCATCGGTTAAAGTCTCCGAACTTAACATCTGGAAATTCCTGATCCCGGTTTCAGGAGCATTTCTGAGCTGGATTATTCTTCCGGATGAATCGCCGGATCTGATTTCGTTAGCCGGAATGCTGCTTATTGCCGGAGCATTGATCGTTTTAAACATTTCGGGGCGAAGGAGAAAATTGAATTCTTAAGGGTGAACGGAGAATGAGGATTTGCCCGGCGTCGTTTTTTTTGTGATTGCAGCTTGTCTTTAACTTTCAGATTGTTGTTGGTTTTGTGTTTTTGTTGAGGAATTGTTATTTGTTTGGTGGTGTAGGATTGGATTTGATGTTATTCTCCGCCATTATCTTTTACAGATGTTGATCATATGCTGCCATACAACATTTGGCCTGATCGGCCTTTCAATTCATTAATTGCTAATTTCGGGGCAATTAATTTACCGTAAAAAACAATTAACTAACAGCAACCATTGTTGCATAAAATCTGAAACTTATGAATCCTATTTTCTGGCTAGTGCCGTTTAGTTCTGTTTTGGCACTCTCTTTTGCTTACTACTTCTTCAGGCAAATGATGAAGGAAAGCGAAGGTACTGATACGATGAAGAAAATCGCCAAACACGTACGTGTTGGAGCGATGGCTTATCTCCGTCAACAATATAAAGTTGTCGGAATTGTTTTTGTGATATTAACTTTGGTGTTTGCTGTTATGGCTTATGGGTTAGGCATTCAGAATGAGTGGGTTCCGTTTGCTTTTCTTACCGGAGGATTTTTCTCGGGTTTGGCTGGTTTCTTCGGGATGAAAACGGCAACCTATGCGTCGGCCCGTACAGCCAATGCCGCACAAAATTCGCTGAATCACGGATTGAGAGTGGCTTTCCGTTCAGGAGCAGTGATGGGGCTTGTTGT
>JAEUSS010000238.1 GCA_016788685.1 Prolixibacteraceae bacterium
GCTGCCGAAGAAGAAGGGCTTAACGGGAAGAAGGGCCGGCGCAGGAACAGGAAACCAAAATCAAATGAGCCTGGAATTTTAAAGACCATGCAGAATAAAATTGTTCAGGGAGTAATCGGTTTTTTCGAAGAAGTCCCCGCAGATACGGAAATGACTTAAGCCAAATATAATCAAGTCTGCCTTATGATCGATGAAATACTTAACTTCGGATTAGAGCGTGCTAATTCTTCCATCATCAAGGTTATTGGTGTTGGAGGAGGAGGATGTAATGCCGTCAAGAACATGTTTGAAGAGGGCATTGAAGGTGTAAACTTTATGGTTTGCAATACTGACGCGCAAGCGATGCAGAACAATCCGGTACCCGTCCGAATTCAGTTGGGAGTTACCCTGACCGGAGGGCGTGGTGCGGGTAATCTGCCCGATCAGGGCGAACAGGCAGCCATCGAAAATCTGGACGATATTCGGGGAGTACTGGAGGGTACCACGAAAATGGTGTTTATCACTGCCGGGATGGGAGGCGGAACCGGAACCGGTGCTGCTCCTGTTATCGCCCGTCTGGCCAGGGAATTGGATATACTGACCATTGCCGTCGTCACAATTCCCTCACGTTCCGAAGGGAAACGCCGGTTTGAACAGGCTCTCGAAGGAGTTGAAAAACTCAAAAAGTATGTCGATAGTATGCTGGTGATCAGCAACGAAAAATTACATAAAATATACGGCAATCTTCCGGCTTCGGTCGCCTTTAAAAAGGCCGACAACATTATCACCACCGCGGTAAAAGGAGTTGCCGAAATCATCACACTTCACGGAAATATCAACATCGACTTTGCTGACGTGAGTACGGTTATGGCCGGAAGTGAGGTGTTTATTATGGGTACAGGCTGCGCCGAAGGTCCTGATCGGGCGATGAATGCTGTGAGGGAAGCCCTGGAATCGCCGTTGCTCGACAGCAGCAGCATCCGCGGGACAAAAGATATCTTGCTCAATATTATTTCAGGCACCGATGAAGTAACCATGAGTGAGATCGGCGAGATCATCGACTATTTGCAGGATGCAGCCGGGCAGGATGCTACAATTATCTGGGGTAACGGAAGCGACCCCAAATTAGGTTCACAGATCAGTGTAACCATCATCGCAACCGGGTTTGATGTTAATCCGAATCGGTTATTTCAGGCTCCGGTCGAAACCGTTGAACTTTTATTTGAAGATACGGGTTTCGAAATCAACCTGGAAGATGAAAGTCCGCTGGAAATGATTCAGACAGAGCCGGTAAAGCAAGAATCTGCAAAAAAAACGCAGGTACATGCAGTGCCAGTCTCAAAGAAACCAAAAAAAGAGAAGAATAGACTTGGCGGCGGGGCAAAGTCGGAAAATGGTAACGTTGATGGATGGTTTATCCGTCAGTTCAGTAAGTTCTTTGATGACAAAGACACTAAAGATGCTTCGGTATCCGAAGAAAGCAATAATCCAAAGATATAATAAACACGAAAAATAGACGCTCATGTCAAATGAAATTATGAATTTCGATTTAACCGTAAACTCAGGTTCAATCATCAAGGTCATTGGTGTAGGTGGTGGCGGTGGAAATGCAGTGAATCATATGTATTATCAAGGAATTCGTGATGTAGATTTTATGGTTTGCAACACAGATGCTCAGGCTTTGATCGCCAGTCCGGTTCCTTATAAAGTACAATTGGGGTCATCACTTACCGAAGGTCGTGGGGCAGGCAATAAGCCGGAAACTGGTCGCGAAGCTGCAATCGAGAATATTGAAGATGTAAAAAAAGTACTCCGTGATAATACAAAAATGGTATTTATCACTGCCGGGATGGGTGGTGGTACCGGAACCGGAGGTGCTCCCGTTATTGCACAGGCGGCCCGTGATCTCGGAATTCTGACTGTGGGTATCGTGACAATTCCGTTCAGAAATGAAGGACGCCGTCGTATTAAGCAGGCCGTTGAAGGGATTGCTG
>JAEUSS010000318.1 GCA_016788685.1 Prolixibacteraceae bacterium
TCAGCGTTTCGGTAACTGCCAAATCCAAACAGAAACCAATGATCATTCAGGAGCAAGGTAGCTTTGCTATTGGTGGAACAGTCATTACCAATCCCGGCACTTTCGATCCATACAAGCCAAGTCCTGAAGGACAGACATTCCATGGTGACCATGCTTACGTCTTTTATCAGATTCCGGATAAAGTACGAAAATACCCGCTGGTCATGTGGCACGGAATCGGACAGTTTTCCAAAACCTGGGAAACCACTCCTGACGGGCGCGAAGGCTATCAGAATATCTTTTTGCGTAGAAAATTTCCGGTTTATCTGATCGATCAACCGCGAAGAGGAAATGCCAGCCGCGGCACCGTCGCAGGAACCATTAATCCAACTCCAGACGAACAGGGGTGGTTTGGCACTTTCCGGGTTGGAATCTGGCCAAACTATTTCGAAGGTGTGCAGTTCTCTAAGGATACGGAGGCGCTCAATCAATATTTCCGGCAGATGGGGCCCAATGTGGGGCCCATTGACATCAACGTCAACTCGGATGCTGTTTCCGCGCTGTTTGATAAAATTGGCGACGGAATCCTTGTTACGCATTCACATTCAGGAGGAATGGGATGGGCCACAGCGATTAAGAATCAAAATATAAAAGCCATCGTTTCGTATGAACCGGGAAGCGGTTTTGTATTTCCCGAAGGAGAAGTTCCGGGACCAATCGCCATGGCTGGCGGATCATTATCAGCGGTTGAAGTGCCGATGGCTGATTTCACAAAATTGACAAAAATCCCAATTGTCATATACTACGGCGATTTTATTCCTGAAAAACCAATTGATAATCCGGGTCAGGATGGCTGGAGGGCACGTTTGGAAATGGCTCGTTTGTGGCGCGATTGTGTGAACAAGCACGGCGGTGATGTCACTGTAATTCATTTGCCCGAGATTGGCATAAAAGGAAATACGCATTTCCCATTTTCAGATTTAAACAACATTGAAATAGCTGACTTAATGTCGAAATGGCTAAAAGATAAAGGATTAGACAAATGAAAACTTTTTTGATAGTAATGATTACAACAATTAGCGTCATATCTTTTGCGCAAACCAAGCCTGCCAATCCCTTTGGACTGGTTTATGGCGATGCAATTACCGAAAATGTATCGGGCAAAGTAAATATCCACCCGATAACCTATAAATTGAATGGGCTCGAAATTTCAGCCAACGTTTATACGCCTGCCAATTACGATCCGGCAAAAAAATATCCTACGGTTGTGGTTGCCCACCCCAATGGTGGAGTGAAGGAACAGGTTGCCGGATTATATGCTCAACGACTGGCCGAATCAGGTTATATAGCGATTGCTGCTGATGCTGCCTACCAGGGTGCGAGCGGCGGCCAACCGCGCAATGTGGATAAACCGGCCAATCGTATCGAAGATATTCGCGGAATGGCTGACTTCATTACGCAATATAAAGGAGTTGACGCGAGTCGTCTTGGCGTTTTGGGCATTTGCGGCGGCGGTGGCTATACATTAAAAGCGGCCCAAACCGACAAACGCTTCAAAGTTGTAGCTACTTTGAGTATGTTTAATTCAGGATTGGTCAGGCGTAACGGCTTTATGGATTCAGGATTAGCCACCGTCCAACAGCGCTTAAAAGAAGCTTCGGAAGCCCGCGCGCTGGAAGCAGCAGGTGGTGAAGTGCGTTATGCCGCCGACACCAAAACAACTGATGAACAGGCCGACAAAATGCCGTTCGACCTCTATCGCGAAGGGCATTATTACTACAACAGAACCCATGCGCACCCCAATTCCACCTTCAGGTACACGATGAGCAGTTTGCTCGACCTCATGGAATTTGACGCTGCCACAAATATGGATTTAATTAATCAACCCTTACTGATGATGGCAGGAAGCAAAGCTGACAGTTTCTATATGACTGAAAGCGCATTCAATCTGGCCACTGACACAAAAGACAAAGAATTATTTCTGATTCCTGGAGCAACTCATATTCAAACCTATTACGTACCCATATATGTAGCTCAGGCAATGAACAAACTCAATGAGTTTTTTGGTAAATATTTATAAAAATGAAATGGAAACCGTAAAACTGAATAATAGTGTTGAAATGCCGATCCTGGGTTACGGAGTTTTTCAGATTCCCGACCCAAAAGAATGCGAGCAAAGTGTACTCGATGCCATTGAAACTGGCTATCGACTGATCGACACCGCCGCATCCTATATGAACGAAGTTGCAGTGGGCACCGCGATAAAAAGAAGCAATGTTGCAAGAGAAGACTTGTTTGTAACCACAAAACTCTGGGTACAAGACGCTGGCTACGAAAAAACAAAGAAGGCCTTTGAGAAATCGTTAATCAAGCTCCAATTGGATTACCTGGACCTGTACCTTATTCATCAGCCTTATGGCGATGTGCAGGGCTCGTGGCGGGCAATGCAGGACTTGTATAAAGAAAGAAAAGTCAGGGCTATTGGAGTGAGCAACTTCCACCCCGACCGAGTAATGGACATTATTACTTTCAATGAGATTGCTCCGGCAGTCAATCAGATTGAAACGCATCCATTCAATCAGCAAACAGAAACTCAGAAATTCCTAGTTGAAAATAACGTCCAGATTGAATCCTGGGGACCTTTTGCCGAAGGCAAAAACAACATCTTTCAAAACGATTTGCTGGCTTCCATTGGCAAAAAGTACAACAAAACCATTGCCCAGGTAATTCTTCGCTGGCTCACTCAACGCGGAGCGGTTGCTATTCCAAAATCAGTTAGGAAAGAACGAATGGAGGAAAACTTTGAAATTTTCGATTTTAGTCTAAGTTCTGAAGATATGGAAGCTATAACAACTCTTGATATGAAAACCAGCAGCTTTTTTGGTCATCGCGACCCGGCAATTGTAAAATGGATGGGCGAACGTAAAATTGATTTATAACAGAAATAACAATACCAAGTAACTAACTTATGAAGAGGGTCTTAATAATTGCAGGCATAGTTATCAGCTTCAGTTTGCAGGCACAGCAAGCGGTAGTTAATACATCTTCCAGTTCAGCACCTAAAGTTAAAACCGCCTCAGGTATTGTTCGGGGTGTAAATGATGGCGATGTCGATAGTTTCAAAGGGATTCCATATGCTGCTCCGCCAGTGGGTGAGTTCCGCTGGCGTCCACCACAACCCGTGAAAGCATGGCAGGGAGAGTTGGATGCAAG
>JAEUSS010000319.1 GCA_016788685.1 Prolixibacteraceae bacterium
CTGAAAAGCTCGTATTCAACCGCACCGTTCAGCTGAAAGATACCTGGGCGAAAGTTCAGCAGAAATAAACTAAAGCCGCAAGCTTTGCATGGATGAATGGCTTGCCGGAAAGAAAATACAGAAGGGTGGAACTGACGTTCCGCCCTTTTTTTTGTGGCCTGAAAAAGAAGAAGCACTCCAAATTAATTCTCCTATCTTTATGGCCTGAAATTTATTTGCCCACCTATGTCGTTTTCATCTTTTGGTTTATCGCCGGCTCTGCTGAAGGCCATTGCCGGTCAGAATTATACGCAGCCGTACCCCGTTCAGAAAGAAGTGATCCCTGTTGTGCTGCAGCGGAAGGATCTGTTGGGTATCGCACCGACCGGCTCCGGAAAAACAGCTGGTTATGTTCTGCCCGTTTTAAACAATCTGCAAGGGCAGGCGGAAGCCAGGAACCGGCATGCCCGGGTTCTGGTGTTGGTTCCCACGCGCGAACTGGCCGTACAGGTGCGCGATGTTTTCATTCAGTTTGGGGCCGAACTTCCGGAGCGTGTGAAAACGATAGCTGTATATGGCGGCGTTTCCATCAACCCGCAAATGATCGGCTTGCAGGGCGTTAGGGTTTTGGTAGCCACCCCCGGCCGTCTGCTCGAACTGGTGGAGTCGAACGCCGTGCATTTGTCCGAAATTGATACACTGGTGCTCGACGAAGCCGATAAAATGCTCAACCTGGGTTTCCGGGAAGAGATGAACCGCATCTTAGCCCTGTTGCCTGTCCGGCGCCAGAACCTGTTGTTTTCGGCCACACTCAGCGATCAGCTCGCAGCCATTAACCAGCTTGTTTTACACAATCCGGTGGTCGTCAAAATCGAACCGGAGAAGGAAAACATAGAGCTGATTGAACAGACGGGCTATTTCGTTTCGCCTGAACAAAAAGGCCCGCTGCTGCGCTACCTGATAAAAACACGAGACCTGAAACAGGTGCTCGTTTTTACTTCGTCGACCTATCAGGCCGATAACGTGGCCGACAAACTATGCAAAAACGGCATCGACGCGGTTTCTGTTCACAGTAAAAAGAGCCAGGGAGCACGCACCGGGGCGCTGCGCGAATTCAAAGCGGGAACGCTGCGGGTGCTGGTCACCACCGATTTGCTGGCGCGCGGCATCGACATCGAGTTTCTGCCGCATGTGATCAATTACGAATTGCCCCGGTCGCCAAAAGACTACATTCACCGCATCGGGCGTACCGGCCGTGCCGAAAATCCCGGGGAAGCCATCACGCTGGTCACTCCGGAAGATCAGCATCACTTCCGGGTCATTCAGAAGAAGATGGGGCGGTGGGTTACCATGATCGACAGCGCAGGTATCGACACAAAAGGATTTTAACCGACCGCATAACTTATTTAATAAATCTAAAACTTATCATCATGGCAGGCGAAGTTCAAGGCAGCTCCTGGCCGCTACCCAAATTCTATTTTAGCGTTGATTGGGGAAATATGGCCAATATTCCTTTTCAGGAAGTCAGTGGTTTGGAAGTTGAAAGTGCACCTTTAGAATACCGGAAAGGCAACAGTCCCGCATTTTCAGGAGTTGTGATGCCCGGAATTAAGAAGTACGGTCAGGTCACTTTAAAAAAGGGCGTATTTGCGAACGACAACAGTTTCCGGGATTGGTACAATAAAATCAAGATGAACACCATTGAAAGGCAGAACGTTGTTGTTAAGCTTTTAGATGAAGGAGGAGAGCCGGTAATGATCTGGACGCTGACCAACGCCTGGGCGGTAAAGGTCACTGCAAGCGACCTGAAATCGGATGGTAACGAAGTTGCAGTCGAGCGTATCGAAATAGCGCACGAAGGGCTGACTGTAACCAAGGATTAGCTGAACAGGAGTTCAGAAGAACCTGGTTTCAGGAATTGGCGCAATTAAAAAACGCATCATAAAGTTGGCGGTCTGCATTGGTCTTCGTAAATTTAGGTGAAACGAATATGTAAAAATCTCACCTCATGCTGATTAAAACCTTCGCAAGTGCTGTTCACGGCATCAATGCCACCACCATCACCATCGAGACCGAAATTTCACAAGGCATCAAATTTTTTATGGTCGGTTTGCCCGACAGTGCGGTAAAAGAGAGCCAGCAGCGGATCGAATCGGCCATGCGGCTCAATAACTTCAAGTGGCCGCACAAAAAAGTGGTCATCAACATGGCTCCTGCGGATATCCGGAAGGAGGGTTCGGCTTACGATTTGCCGCTTGCCATTGGCATTCTGGCGGCCAACGAGCAGATCAGGTCTGATAAGATTTCGAGTTTCCTGATGGTCGGCGAATTGTCGCTTGACGGCAATCTGCAACCGGTGAAGGGCGCTTTGCCCATTGCCATCAAAGCGCGCGAAGAAGGTTTTGAGGGCTTTATCCTTCCGAAGGGAAATGCCCGCGAAGCTGCGGTGGTCGACACTTTGAAAGTTTACGGCGTTGAAACCCTCAGTGAGGTTATCGGGTTTTTTAACGGCGATTTGGAACTGGAGCAGACCATTGTAAACACCCGCGAAGAATTTTTCTCGAAGGTAAACGAAAGCGATGTCGACTTTTCGGATGTGAAGGGGCAGGAAAATGTAAAGCGCGCGCTCGAAATTGCGGCAGCCGGCGGACATAACATTCTTTTAATAGGACCTCCGGGAGCCGGAAAAACCATGCTGGCCAAGCGGATCCCGACTATACTCCCGCCTTTTACCTTGCGCGAGGCCTTGGAAACCACCAAAATCCATTCGGTAGTCGGAAAGATTGACCGCGACACGTCGCTGATGACTCAGCGTCCGTTCCGGAGCCCCCACCATACGATTTCTGATGTTGCTTTGGTTGGCGGCGGCGCTTTTCCTCAGCCCGGCGAGATCAGTCTGGCACACAACGGCGTATTGTTTCTTGATGAACTTCCGGAGTTTAAAAGGCAGGTGCTCGAAGTGATGCGCCAGCCGCTGGAAGACCGGACGATCACCATTTCGCGGGCTAAATTTTCGGTGGAATATCCGGCCAGTTTTATGCTTGTTACTTCCATGAATCCGTGTCCGTGTGGTTATTATAACCATCCGACCAAGGAGTGTGTGTGCGCTCCGGGTGTCGTTGCCAAATACCTGAATAAGATTTCGGGGCCGTTGCTCGACCGCATTGATATTCACCTGGAAGTGGTTCCCGTTCCGTTCAAGAAGCTTTCGGAACAGGCCGCTACCGAACCGAGTACCGACATCCGCCTTCGGGTTATCCGGGCGCGCGAAGTTCAGTCTCAGCGGTTTGCGAAGAGCGAAGGTGTTTTTTGCAACGCGCAGATGTCGTCAAAAATGATTCGCCAGTATGTCGATCTGGATGAAACGAGCAGCAGCCTGCTGAAGAATGCGATGGAAAAGCTCGGTTTGTCGGCCCGCGCCTACGACCGTATCCTGAAAGTTTCGCGCACCATTGCCGATCTGGAAGGGGCAGAGCGGGTGGAAAGCCACCACTTGTCGGAAGCCATTCAGTACCGGAGCCTGGATCGCGAGAATTGGGGCGGATAAAACCGAAGGACGCTGCATCTTAAAGTTCCTGACCAATTAAAAAACAGGGAAAGCCGAAAACGCAAAGGCGTTAAGAAGCCTGCTGTCCGATTTTTCAGGAAATCCAATTACTTTTGCATTTAGTGAGCGGGTGGGCCCAAGTCGCCCGCTCACTAAATTAAATAACCAGATTTTTATGCCCCGGAATAACTATTTCCAATTCAAACAATTTCGCATCGTTCAGGAGCGTTCGGCCATGAAAGTGGGAATGGACGGCGTGTTGCTGGGCGCCTGGGCGAATGCTGCTGGGGCTGAACGAATTCTGGATATTGGCACCGGTACCGGACTGATCGCACTGATGATGGCTCAAAAAAATGAATCGGCACAAATTAATGCGGTTGAAGTTGATCAGGAAGCTTTTCAGGAGGCTATTCTGAATGTGAAGCAGTCGCCTTGGAGCGGCCGGATTCAGACCGAGATGTTGTCTTTTCAGGATTTTGCTAAACAAACCGGGCGGAAATATGATTTGATTGTCAGCAATCCTCCCTTTTTTACCAACGGAATTAAAGCTCCGACCGGAAATCGGGCACAGGCACGGCATTCCGATTCGTTGCCTCTGGATGTTTTGATTTCAGGAGCGGCCGGGTTACTTTACGAAGATGGCAGAATAGCGTTGGTTCTGCCAGTCGAAAGTCTTCCGGAGATAACGAAATTGGCTGACTTGAATAAATTATATATTTCTCGGTTGTGTCGGGTAAAACCCAATCCGCAGAAGCCGGAATTCAGGATATTGATTGAATTATCCAATTCTGAATGTATTTGTGCAGAAGAAACGCTGATGATTGAATTTGAAAAACACCACGATTACACGCCCGAATACAAAGCGCTGACCAAAGCATTCTACCTGAAGTTTTGAGTATAGATAAAAAGGAAGGGTGACCAATCTGTAAATTCGGATTAGTCACCCCTTCATCGGTTTGCTTTTTTCAGCTCGTTACCTGATTTTAAACCAGGAACATAAACGGATAGTAGGTTTTTTCCATTCGGCTGGCAAACCGGTCGATGGAACTGAGGTCCAGGTTTGAGACGTTTTCTCTGACTCTGGCAATTTTTTTCACCAGCATCTTTTCTACAAAATTCATTTTCTCGAAGTTGTATTCGCCGCCAAAAATGGCTTCAGTTTTGGCCATCTGGTGCAATTCTTCCGGAAAGGCGTTTCTGATTTGTTCGCGGGCAATTTCGGGTTCGTACATGCAACAGATGAAGAGACCGATTTCTTTGGTTTTCAATACTTTCATGTTGTCGGTGCAAAAAGTCCTGATCTGTTTCTGGATTTTTCCGGCATGAATCGAACCTCCGATGATGATTCGGTCAAACTCCGTCAGTGGTGGTGCCGACTGGTGTCTTAAATCAACAGACTGAATTTCCCCGGATAATTTTTGTGTCAGTTCTTTTACTGCTTTTTCGGTGCATCCGTGTGAGGTGGTGTAGATAATGATAGTTTTCATGTTTCTGTTTTTTGGGCTTCCTTTCAAAGTTACGTAAACCGAATTAACCATCCATCTGTTTTTGTCATCTTTTCATCTTTTTTTTATGTGTTTTAGGGCAAGAAACAAACAAAAAGCCGTCGCCGGAGTTAAATACAACAGTATCTTTTTGGAAATAAAAGACACATTTGTCTGAAATAGAAATAAATGATTATTTTTGCAGTCCAAAATTGAGAAGCCATGATTAGCATGATTAAGCACGACATCAAAATTGATGAAAGCTTTTACAAAATAGAAGAGGTCAGGCAGTTAACTGATGAGACCTTTTCGCTGAAATTGCCCAAAGCCCGTTTTGCGTTTAAAGCCGGGCAACACATCTCGCTCGGAATTCACGGTGATTATCAGAGCCGCGAATATTCGATTTACAGCGGTGCCGACGATGAAAACCTGGAAGTGCTGGTGAAAGAAGTGGAAAACGGATATTTTACGCCGAAGCTCCGGAAGCTGAAAGCCGGCGATCTGGTCGAGATTCACGGTCCCTTCGGAAAATTCGGGATGGAGCCGCATCTGGCCGAAACCGGGAAGTTTGTGTTCATTGCCAGCGGCACGGGCATTGCACCGTTCCGCAGCATGGTGCGCACTTATCCTGAAATCGATTATACCTTGATTCACGGGGTGCGCTACTCGAAAGAGGCATATGACCGGAATGAATATGCGGAAGACCGTTATGTCCTCTGTTCCAGCCGCGATCAGAAAGGAACCTATCAGGGCCGGCTGACCGGTTATCTGAAAAACTGTACGTTTGCTCCCGAAACACATTTTTACCTCTGCGGAAACAGCGACATGATTTTTGATGCTCTCGAAATCCTGAAAGACAAAGGTTTCGAACGCGACCAAATCCACTGCGAAGTATATTTCTAATAGTAACTTATTCATCCGGAGACTCGAAGTCATCGGATGAATAACAACATCAAGAGGATGAAATACCACCTGATTACATTGGGTTGCCAGATGAACCTTTCTGACAGCGAACGAGTGAGTTCGGTGCTCGAAGGGATGGGCTATGAAAGAACGGAAAACGAGGAAGAAGCCAGTCTGCTCGGGATGTTGGCCTGTTCGGTGCGGCAAAAACCCATCGATAAGGTTTACAACAAAATTGCCCAGTGGAACAAATGGAAGAACAAGCGTAATGTGGTCACTTTTGTCTCTGGCTGTATTTTGCCCGCCGATAAGGAGAAATTCCTGAAATCGTTCGATCTGATTTTCCAGATGAGCGAGCTGGCGCAATTGCCCGAAATGATTCGCGAGTACGGGGTGGTGACTCCTGCCGGATTAAAAACTCCGCAGCCTGTGATGCCTAAAAACGAGCACATTGCCGAGATGTGGCACATCAAACCGAAATACCAGTCAACTTACGAGGCTTTTGTCCCCATCCAGAATGGTTGTGATAAATTCTGCACCTTCTGCGCCGTTCCTTATACCCGGGGGCGTGAAGTTTCACGCCCTTCCGGAGAAATTATTGATGAAGTGCGCCATTTGGTGAATCAGGGTTACAAATCGATAACCCTTCTGGGGCAGAACGTGAATTCGTACGGATTGGATAAAAACGGGGAAGAAATCAGTTTTGCTGAGTTGCTGCGGAAGATTGGCGAATACGGAAAGGCTTCGGGCAAAGAATTCTGGGTATATTTTACCTCGCCGCACCCGCAGGACATGAACCGCGAAGTGATTGAAGTTATTGCAGCATACGACTGTCTGGCCAAACAAATTCATTTGCCGATGCAAAGTGGCGATGAGCGGGTGCTGATCAAAATGAACCGCCGCCATTCGATGGACAAATATCGCCGCATTGTAGCAGATATCCGCGAACTGATTCCGCAGGCGACATTATTTACCGATATTATTGTTGGTTTTACCAGCGAAGGAGAAACCGAGTTTCAGAATACCGTGGCCGCGATGAATGAGTTCCGGTTTAACATGGCTTACATTGCCATGTATTCGCCGCGACCGGGAGCGGCCAGTTACCGTTGGGAAAACGAAGTTGCCGCTGACGATAAAAAAGATCGTTTGTACCGGCTTTCCGAAGTGTTAAAAGAACACTCGCGGGTATACAACGAAACGTTGGTTGGCCAAACGGTGCGGGTCCTGATCAACGGGACGGACCGTAAAACGGGCTTTTCAACCGGTCTGACTGAGGGTAAGCTTATTGTTCGTCTTGATCGTAAGGATAATTCGCTGATGGGGCAAATGGTTGATGTGAAAATCACTTCGGCTGCCGATTTCTCGATGAGCGGAGAGCTGCAGGAAGTGTTCAGTCTCAGTAATTCATTACGATAGTATCCTTTGCCGCCACATTTAGGTGACGGATCTGAACTACAATAAAAACAAGGCGCATCCGCCACTCAGATTTGAAATGGGAATGCGGTATGCGCCGCAATGTAAATCCTGAAAATAGAACAGTGAATCTGAACAATACAAAAAAAATCGCATTTAAAACCCTTGGGTGCCGGCTTAACCAATACGAAACCGATGCTTTGGTCACCGATTTCGACAAGGCAGGTTACCAACTTGTCGGGGTTGACGAATCGCCTGATGTGGTGGTGGTTAATACCTGTACGGTAACCAACCAGAGCGACCAGAAATCGAGGACAACCATTAGTCAGGCGGCGCGCGCCAATACCAATGCCGTGGTTGTAGTGACCGGCTGCATGGCCAATAATTTTAAGGAAAAGCTCGAATCGCAGGATAACATCACGTTTGTTGTGGAGAACAACCGGAAAAGTTCAATTCTTTCTCTGGTCGATGCTCATTTTTCCGGCGAAATACTGCATCCTGATCAGCTTCCGCAGGATGTTTTCCGTTATGAACCGGTTCAGAAAAGTTTGCATACCCGGAGCGCGGTGAAAATCCAGGATGGCTGTGATAATTTTTGCACCTTTTGCATCATTCCGATGGTGCGTGGCCGGGCTGTTTCGCGTCCGGTTGCCGAAGTTTTGGAGAGTGTGCGCAAAACCATTGAAAACGGATTTAAGGAAATTGTGATCACCGGTGTCAACATCGGCCGGTACGAAGCCGGAGAAGCGCATTTTGAAGATTTGCTGGCCCAGATATTGGAGGTCCCGGGCGATTTCCGGGTACGCATTTCGTCACTCGAACCCGATGGTTTCGGGGAGCGGTTTGTTGATTTGTTCAGGCACCCGAAACTGATGCCACATTTACATTTATGCTTGCAAAGCGGATCGGACAGAACGCTGCTCCGGATGCGCCGTATGTACGATGTGCAACAGTTCAGGAAGACGATCAAGCTGTTCCGTTCGGTCTATCCTGACTTTAATTTTACCACCGATATTATTGTGGGTTTCCCGGGTGAAACGGAAGACGAATTTCAGGAAACAATGGACGCGGTGAAAGAATTTAATTTCAGCCATGTTCATACGTTCAAATATTCGGTCCGCAGAGGTACCCGCGCCGAACGCCTCGAAAATCATGTTTCGGAGAAAATTAAAACAGAACGGTCAGCACAAATCAGGGACCTTTCCGAAAAAAATAAGAAACAATACTTTGCTTCATTCCTCGGTAAAACCGAGGAGGTTTTAATAGAGAAAGTTACTCAGGGTATTGCCAACGGGTATGGAGAACATTATATTCCGGTTCGCTTCAAGGCTTCCGGAGCGCAGAAAAATACGGTTCGCCCGGTCATACTTACCGAAATCAGAGGCGCGGGCGAAAATATGTATCTGTTTGGTGAACTAAATGATTAGTTCTTTTGTCTATGGACTGGAACAATTCTGTTTAGCTAAATGACGGCAAAAATTAAACAAAGTAGTATGCGAACTTCTTCTCCTGAATTTCAGGAAAATTTCAGGAATTACGCATTGATTCTGAGTGACTTTCGTGAAAGATTGGCTCAGGTCAGTTTTCACGGGCCGGTTCAAGCCGTTGAAAAACACCGCTCACGCGGGAAACTGCTGGCCCGCGAACGAATTAATCTGCTGATTGATCCGCAAACACCTTTTCTCGAACTTTCATCGTTTGCCGCTTATAATCAGTACGATAATGCTTTTCCTTCTGCCGGAATAGTTACGGGCATTGGTCTGGTTCGGGGGCGCGAGTGCCTGATTATTGCCAATGATGCAACCGTGAAGGGCGGAACTTACATCCGCGAGACCATCAAAAAACATGTACGGGCGCAGGAAGTTGCCCGCCAAAATAAACTTATCTGCATTTATCTGGTCGATTCAGGCGGAATTTACCTGCCGGAACAGGCCCATGTTTTTCCCGACCGCTTCGATTTCGGACGGGTGTTCTACAACCAGGCACGCATGTCGGCCGAAGGAATTCCGCAAATCTCGGTGGTGATGGGCTCGTGCACGGCCGGCGGTGCTTATGTTCCGGCTATGAGCGATGAAACCATTATGGTTCGTAACCAGGGGACTATTTTCATTGGGGGACCGCCGCTGGTAAAAGCAGCAACCGGTGAGGATGTTACTCCTGAAGATCTGGGCGGGGCGGAGGTTCATACCTCGATTTCGGGCGTTGCGGATCATATCGCTGAAAACGATGTGGATGCACTGCGGATTTGCCGCGAAATTATAGGCGGACTTCCCATTCAGGAGAAACAGAAACTGGATATTCTGCCAGTAAAGGAACCGCTTTATCCATCGGAAGAACTGTATGGTTTGCTGCCGTCCGATTTGAAAAAGCCGATTAATGCTCATGCCATTATTCAGCGTTTGGTTGACGGGAGCGAATTTCAGGAATTTAAAGCCAACTACGGAAAAACCTTGGTGACCGGTTTTGCCCGGGTCTGGGGATTCCCGGTCGGAATTGTTGCCAACAACAGTTTCCTGACTTCTGAAAGTTCGCTGAAAGGCGCTCATTTTATCCAACTGTGTGTACAGCGCAAAATTCCGTTGTTATTTCTGCAAAATATTACCGGCTTTATTGTCGGCAAAAAATATGAACATGGCGGCATCGCACGTGATGGTGCCAAACTGATCAATGCCGTTGCTAATGCTGCAGTTCCGAAGTTTACTGTGGTGATCGGCGGTTCGTTTGGCGCCGGGAATTATGCGATGGCAGGTCGTTCGTTTGATCCGAATTTTCTGTTTATGTGGCCTCACTCGCGCATTTCGGTAATGGGCGGCGAGCAGGCTTCGGGTGTACTGAAAAGTATTGGCAATAACGGATCGCCGGATTCGTTACTTGAACAGTTTAGCAAGGAAAGTTCGGCTTATTACAGTTCTTCGCGCTTGTGGGACGATGGGATTATCGATCCGGCCGATACGAGAACAGTTTTGGCAATGGCGATATCAGTTTCGCTTAATCGTCCGTTCGGAGAGCCGGGATACGGTGTGTTCAGGATGTGATGCTGCAAAAGATAGAATACAAGTTTTGAAAAAAAATATTTAACGTGAAAAATGATTACCGGTATATTGAAGTTGAGGTGGTTCGGCAACTTGCGCGGATAACCCTGAATCGTCCGGAGCGACACAATGCGATAGTTCCTGAATTGCTTCAGGAACTGGATCTGGTACTTTCAGAGATTGCGCTTATGGACGAGCTGCTTTTTGTTGTTCTCTCCGGGAATGGGCGTTCGTTTTGTGCCGGCGCCGATTTGAATTGGTTCTCGGGTGCCGATGAGCGAACGCTGGAGCAGAATGCCGGCCAATACAAGCAGTTGGCTGATGTATTGCTCAAATGGTTTAGGTTGCCTCAAATTACCATTGCAGCTGTACGCGGAAATGTATTTGGCGGCGGGTTGGGGCTTATGGCCGTTTGTGATTTTGTGCTGGCCGAAACCAATACCCGGTTCATGTTCAGCGAGGTGAAACTGGGACTTTTACCGGCCACAATTCTTCCGTTTGTGGCTAAACGCCTGTCGCTTCAAAACCTCCGGAAATGGATTTTAACCGGAAGTCTTTTTACTACCCGTGAAGCTTGCCACGGCGGCTTGATTGACGTGATTTGCGAACATGGCGAACTGGAAAATGCTTTAGCTGACTTTTTGGCTTCATTTGAACCGGCCTCCCCCAATGCGGTTAAAAAGGCCAAACAAATGATCAATCAGGTGGTGTCGGGCAATATCGATGTCGGGGATACCGCATGCACATCCACGGTTTTGGCGGAAGCGCTTTTATCACCTGACGGACAGGAAGGGATTCATGCGTTTTTGGAGAAAAGAAAACCGGAGTGGAAGAAGTAGCTGGTCGAGGAGGTCAGTTTTCTGTGAAGATAACTGTTCCTGAACTTTAAATTTAGACTTTAATCTTGAAGACTTTTCAGAAAATACTTGTAGCTAACCGTGGTGAAATAGCGGTCAGAGTGATTCGGGCAGCACAGCAGAACGGAATCCGTTCGGTGGCCGTTTATGCAGCTGACGATGCCGGTTCGATGCATGTTTTGTTGGCTGATGAGGCCGTTTTACTTTCGGGAACGACACTGGCAGAAACTTACCTCAATCAGGACGAAATAATCAGGATTGCCCTGAAAATCGGGGCTGGGGCTATTCATCCGGGATATGGATTCCTCTCGGAGAATGCGGGTTTTGCAAAGAAAATAGCCGATGCAGGATTGGTTTTCATTGGTCCGTCTCCGGAAAATATCCGGGTGATGGGCGAAAAAAATCAGGCGCTGGCTTATGTCCGGTCGTTGGGGGTTCCTGTCTTGCCATCGTTTCGCGGGACGGTTGGTGAATTGCTCCGACATGCTTCGGAAATGGATTTTCCGGTGATGGTAAAGGCATCAGGCGGCGGTGGCGGAAAAGGGATGGTGATTTGCAACTCTGCCGGTGAATTGCCTGCTGCGCTTGAAAAAGCGGAACGCCAGGCACTGAATTATTTTGGAAACGGAGAGTTGTTTGTCGAAAAATATTTGCCCCGGGCACGGCACATCGAAGTGCAGATGATGGGGGATCACTACGGGAATGTATTGCATTTTTTTGAGCGCGAGTGTACCGTGCAGCGCCGCTTTCAGAAGATTATGGAGGAAGCTCCTTCGCCTTCGGTTAACAAAGAATTAAGGTCACAGCTGACCTCTGCAGCCCTTGAGATTGCGCGTTCGATGAACTACCGCAATGCGGGCACTATTGAGTTTCTGCTGGATGAAGACGGGCATTTTTATTTTCTGGAAATGAACACCCGCATTCAGGTGGAACACCCGGTTACCGAAATGATTACCAACACGGATTTGGTTTCGTTACAATTACAGGTTGCTGCCGGAAACGAACTGAGTTTAAAACAGGAAGACATCCGGATTTCGGGCAGTGCTGCGGAGGTGCGGCTTTGTGCCGAGGATGCGGAGAACAACTTCAAACCCTCGGCAGGTGAACTCATCCTCTGGCAGATTCCGGAGAAGGATCATCTTCGCATTGAAACGTTTGCGAAAGAGGGGAGTTATGTTTCACCGGGGTACGATTCGTTGTTGGCAAAGTTGGTCGTATGGAGCGAAACCCGGAGTGAAACACTGGACCGGATGAGCCGGGTTTTGTCGCAAACGGCTGTTTCCGGAGTGCATACCAATCTGTCTTTTTTATCCGGATTGCTTGAAAGTGATCCTGTAAGGAAGAATGAGATTTATACCCGATATGTGGATGAAAATCTGGAGTCAATCAATCAAGCCATACAACAGAAGAAGGATCAGGTCAGTCGGCATAAACTGGGAATTGCCTACCTGATTTTTCATTTTTTCCGGCACCAAAACTCCGGAAGCTCGGTTTGGAACCAAATCGGATTCTGGCGGATCTTTCCGCAGATCGAGGTTTCGGTTGAAGGGAACGCAGAGGTATACCGGATTGAAAGCGGCAACGAAGATAAGCAGTTCATCGTCGGGCAAGAGAAATATCGGGTTTCACAGGTTCAGAAAAACGGGAATCTCCTGGAACTGAAAATCAACCGGCAGTCAGATTTTTTCTGTTGTGTCGAAGGAAAAACGGAAACCTTGGTCAGTTACGGAGGCTTTTCTTTTACGCTGCGGAGTAATATGCTTATCAATCAGATTTTGCCGGTACGGAAAAATGGAGGGTCGGAGAAGATTTTTCAGAACCTTATTTGCGCCGATTTGTTTGGAAAGGTGTTGAAATTAAATATAAAGGTTGGCGAGTTCGTTCAAACAGGGCAAATTTTACTGACATTGGAGTCGATGAAGACTGAAATTCATGTGATTTCGCCGGCTGATGCCCGCGTAAAGAAAATGCATATAAAAGAAGGAGATGCAGTGGAAGAGAGGCAATTGCTGGTGGAGCTGGAAGAAATGAGTCGGCAGCCGACCGTTGCCGGATAAATCAACTGTCAGGGATTCAGTCGTGGTTGGAGGCGGTGGCTGAACCTGTCGGAGACGACATTTGGAACATTAATATATGAACGCATTACTACAAGAAAAACATCACCAGATCAGGGCGAAGATACGGCAGTTTGCAGAGCAGATTGTCAAGCCTGTGATCGACGATTACGACGAGAAAGAGATCTTTCCGGTAGAACTTGTCCGTAAGATGGGAGAAACCGGAGTGCTGGGAATGACTGCTCCGGTTGAATATGGGGGGCAGGGCAGCGATTACCTTTCGTACGTTATTGCTATCGAAGAAATGGCCCGGGTCGACAGCTCGATGGCCGCTACCCTGGCTGCACATAACTCGCTGGGTGTTGGTCCGATTTTAGAATTCGGGACTCAGAAGCAAAAAGAAACTTTTCTGCCGGCATTTTGCACCGGCGAAAAACTTTGGGCGTTTGGGCTCACCGAAGAAAATGCCGGTTCGGATGCTCAGGGGGTAGAAACAACCGCTGTGATTTCAGGGAATGAATTTTTGGTGAACGGTTCGAAAAAATATATTACCAACGGAACATCGGAAATCTCTGCCGGAATGACCACCCTGGTCCTTACCGGGGAAAAAGACGGGCGGAAAGAATTTACTGCTGTGCTGATTGAAAAGGAGCGTGAAGGGTTTATCCGCGAGACAATGAAAGGGAAGCTGGTTTGGCGTGCTGCCGACAACGGAATCCTGTATTTCAAAGATTGCCGCGTTCCGCTCGAAAACCAACTGGGGGAAAGGGGCTATGGCTTTAAAATCATGCTGAAAACCCTGGATTCAGGAAGGTTGTCTATTGCCGCTATCGGGTTGGGGTTGGCGCAGGGTGCGTACGAAATGGCCAAAGCTTATGCCAGGCACCGTAAACAATTCGGTAAACCGCTCGCCGAATTTCAGGTAATTTCGTTTAAACTGGCCGATATGGCCCTGAAAATTGAAAATGCCCGAAACACTTTGTATAATGCTTGCTGGCTGAAAGACAATGCTCTTCCCTTCGCGCAGCAGGCTGCTATGGCTAAATTGTATTGTGCCGAAATTGCCCGCGAAGTAGCCGACGAGGCCGTTCAGATTTTGGGTGGTGCCGGCCTGTTCAAAAACCGGGAATGGCCTATCGAACGCTTTTACCGCGATCAGCGTTTGCTTCAGATCGGCGAAGGAACTTCGGAAATCCTCCGGATGGTGATTGCCAGAAATATCCTGAAAGAATAAAAGATACGGAGTGCCTAAAGTTTTATCTGCCGCACCAATCATAACCGAAAAAGCTGTAATTTCCCAGAAGAATTAAATACAACGAAACGAAGGCACAATTTTCAAAAGACAGGACGAATAATTTGCTGATCGTTAGTGTTTTCGTATTTGAAAATTTTCGAAATGAATACAGATCGCAAACTCGAACATATTAAACTGGCACTCGAATCGCAGACCAAAACGGCCGAACAGGATCTTCGTTTCAATTACGAACCCATGCTGGCTGCTCATCCCGAAAATCCTGATTTAAGTATCCGGTTTCTGGGTAAAACGATGCGCACTCCTGTTTGGGTTGCGAGTATGACCGGCGGAACCGGCGCTGCGAAAGCGATCAACAGCAACATTGCCCGTGCTTGCCGCGAATTCGGAATGGGCATGGGATTGGGTTCATGCCGCAAAATTTTGTTTGACAAAACAGATTGGGCCGATTTCGACTTTCGCGATGAAATCGGTGATCAGCCTTTTTGGGCGAACATAGGCATCGCCCAGATTGAAGAATTACTGGCATCCAAAAACATTCAGGCTGTTACCGATCTGGTAGGCGAATTAAGAGCTGATGGCCTGATCGTTCATGTTAATCCGTTTCAGGAATGGTTTCAGCCTGAGGGTAACCGGTTGAAAAAGCCGCCGTTGCAAACCGTTCAGGAACTCCTGGATCAGGTTTCGCTGAAGGTAATTGTGAAAGAAGTGGGGCAGGGCCTGGGGCCCGAAAGTCTGCGGCAGTTACTTATGCTTCCGCTTGAAGCCATTGAATTCGGGGCTTATGGCGGGACTAATTTCTCGAAACTTGAACTGCTGCGCGGCGACCGGCAAAAGCACGAAGGCAATCTGCCGTTCGCATTCGTGGGACAGTCCGCCCTTCAGATGGTAAGTTCGGTCAACCAAATCCTGAAGGAAAATCCGGATACCGTCTGTCGTCAACTTATTATTTCAGGGGGCGTACAAAATGCACTGGACGGATACTACCTGACTTCCCGAAGCGAGCTTCCGGCCATTTTTGGTATGGCATCGGCCATTTTGAAACATGCGTCGGAAAGTTACGAATCGCTCGAAGGTTTTCTTCAAAATCAGGTTCAGGCTTTGGCTCTGGCCCGTGCTTATCTGACCATTAATCCCGATTATCATGGATAACTCCATCATACATGGATTTTCAAAGTACAGTAAATTGCAGCGCATTGAAGCGTTGATTCAGAAATATGGTTTTCAGGAAGACCTGGCTAATTGGCTGGCAACTTTTGAAAACTCGGATACGTCCATTCAAAAGGTTATTGATGATTTAAGCGAGAATCCCATATCCTGTTTCCCTTTCCCTTTTTCGCTGGCCCCCAATTTTGTGGTAAACGGCAAAAATCTGTTTTTTCCGTTGGTTTCTGAAGAAAGTTCGGTGGTGGCGGCTTTGGCCAATGCAGCCGGCTTCTGGGCGAAGCGGGGTGGATTTCAGGCCGAAATTCTGGGTACTGAAAAAGCGGGACAGGTTCATTTCTGC
>JAEUSS010000331.1 GCA_016788685.1 Prolixibacteraceae bacterium
AACGATGGGAAAAGTTACCGTAACTCCGAAGGAGGGAATTTCGGTTGCTCCTGCAGAAAATGGCCTCACAATCGCCAAGTTGTACAGCAGCAAAAGCGATTATGACGGAAAAAAGATAAAAATGAAAGGACAGGTTGTTAAAGTGAACGAAGAGGTGATGGGAAAAAACTGGATTCATATTCAGGATGGAACCAAAGATGGCGAAAACTTTGACCTGACTATCACTACACTCGATAAAGCGGCTTTGGACGAAGTGGTTACTTTTGAAGGAACCATCAGCCTGAACAAAGATTTTGGCTACGGATATTCTTATGATTTGATTATGGAGGATGCCAGGCTGGTCAAGTAGGCTCAGTTTTTTATCCGGAGAAAGCTCTGTTGGGACGATTCGTTCCGGCAGAGCTTTTTTTATGCCGCTTGTTGTTCGTTTCCTTCCCCCGGTAAGTCTGAAAATCGCCGGACGAAGGGAAATAATCGCCGGGACGGGGTGTTCGGGGTGTGGCTGTTTTTCGCTACATTTGAAACTCTAACATAGAAAACGGCCAGCTGTATGAACCTGAAGGTGTTTGTTGTTTGCTTGATTTCCGGAGTTTTAATGAGCTTTGTTTCCGGAGGCGCCGGGAAGTCGGAAAAGATGGTCAGGCGTATTCATTCCAGGTGCCTGACGGTTGATACTCATTGCGATACGCCGATGCTAATGATTAAACCCGGATTTAATATTCGCGATGAGCATCAGGCGCCGAAAAGTCGTGTTGATTTGCCTCGAATGAAATCAGGTGGACTGGATGCCATGTTCTTTGCCGCTTTTACCGGGCAAAAGCCGCGTACCGATGAAAATTACCGGAAAGCTTATGAGTTGGCCAACCAAATGATTGACTCTGTCCGTTCGATGACAATCCGGAATAGCGATGTGGCTGCACTGGCCCTGAGCGCTGCCGATTTGCCCCGCATCGAGAAAGCAGGGAAACGGGCAATTTATATCGGGATGGAAAACGGGTTTCCGCTGGGTAAAAATATCGGACGGGTCGATGAGTTTTATAAGAAAGGTGTCCGCTATATTACGCTTTGTCATTCGTACCACAACGATATTTGCGATTCTTCGAGCGACATTAAGCCCGCCGAACACAATGGTTTGAGTGATTTTGGCCGGCAGGTGATTGCGGAGATGAACCGTTTGGGCATGATGGCAGATGTGTCACATGCATCGGATAAATCTTTTTTTGATGTTCTGAAAGTCAGTAAAGCGCCGGTAATTGCCTCGCACAGCTCTGTTCGTTCGGTAGCTGAACACAACCGGAACATGACTGATGAAATGATCAGGAAGCTGGCTGAAAAGGGCGGGGTCATCCAGATTTGTTTGCTGGATGATTACATTAAGGAACCCGATACCACGACGGTTAAGTTTCAGCGGATGAAACAAATTCATAAGAAATACCGGGAAGAACTGAGCCGGATGAACGAAGCTGAAAAAGAAGCTTTGTTTAAGGAATGGGATGAAGTTGTAGCCATGAATCCTGAAAGTTTACCCGCGGTAAAGGATTTAGTTGATCATATTGATTATGTAAGAAGTCTCGTTGGAGTTGACTACGTGGGTATTGGCAGCGATTTTGACGGAGGCGGAGGCTTGCGTGACTGCGCCGATGTGAGCCAGTTTCCGAATATTACCCGTGAGTTGCTCCGTAGAGGTTATTCGGAAAAGGAAATCCGGAAAATATGGGGCGGAAATCTGCTGCGCGTATTTCATGAAGTGGAACGATGCGCAGCGATCAGTACAAAATGAAAAACCTCTTCAGGGAAAACGAAGAGGTTTTGATTCGGGAGTTAAAAGTGTAGTTTGTACTTATTTATTATTTAGAGGCTTGTAGTTTAATTTTTACCTGATTGGTTTTTGAATCCAGCTTTAAAGTTTTTTCATCTTTGTTGTATGAAATGTAGCTTGCAACGAGCTTGCAGTCGCCGGCTTTTATATTGTCAATTACAAAATGTCCGTCAAAGTCGGTATAAGCTTTCTGATCAGATCCTTCCAGTTTTACTTCAACGCCAACGAGAGCTTCCCCCGAGACTTCGTCAGTCACGTTTCCGCTGATCGACAGCCCTGAGGTTTGAGTCTTGGTTCCTGTTTTGTTTTCGGCTTTTTCAGCAAAGGCTGGTATCGCAACTAATGCGATTAATGCAGCAAAGATTATTTTTTTCATCTGGTTGTATTTTTTTTTCGTTTATAACTTCTGATTGACACGATCAAAAGTACGGGGTGCTGATTAAATCGGAATTAAGCTTCGATTAATGTTTTGTTACAGTTGAAAAGCCTCGTTTCGACGAAAAGATGCCGGCTTTTGATCAGCGTAAAATCCCTCATTATCTGTTTATCCTGCCGGTGTTGCAATTCTGTTTCATTAATGTTACCCAAACTTAAATATTCTTTAATCGGAGTGTAATGTTATCGGCATTGCTTTGCTGCATCAATAAATGCAAAAAGTGAATCCGACCTGTTTTAAAGCCTTCCGGAAGAAAATAACGCAAAGCATCGTGCTTTGGCGATATACAAAACCAAACCGACCAATCAAACCGGAAGTCGGGATGAAAAAAAATCAGAACAAGATTATGGGAATAAGAAAGTTAATCGCGCTCCAGCTGTTGTTGGCCTTTTCGTTGTTTGCTGTTGCGCAGAATGGAAAAATTAAGGGACTGGTAACCGATGCCAAAACAGGCGAGCGGCTTGTGGGCGCTACTGTCATGTTGCAAGGAACCGGATATGGCTCAATTACTGATTTTGACGGTAATTATTTGATCGGGAATATTGCTCCCGGCATGTATACCATTCGCTGTTCGTTTATTTCGTATGAAACAAAACTTGCAAAAGATATAACGATAGCTGCAGGGCAGGAGCTGGAATTTAATTTCGATCTGGGAGAGTCAACTTTTGAAATCGGGGGAGTGGACGTGGTGGCCAAAGTCAACCGGCAGTCGGAGTCAATTTTGCTGATCGAACAGAAAAACTCGGTACTGGCCACACAGGCCATCGGTGCTCAGGAAATTTCGCGCAAGGGAGTTGGCGATGCGGAAGGTGCGGTAACCAAGGTTTCAGGAGTGTCGAAGCAGGAAGGCGTGAAGAATGTATTTGTCCGGGGGCTTGGCGATCGGTTTAATTCTACTTCACTGAACGGTTTTCCGGTGCCGTCGGAAGATCCGGAATACAAAAATATTTCGCTTGATTTTTTTGCATCCGACATGATCGGTTCGGTCGGTGTAAATAAAGTCTTTGGCCCCGGAATGACGGGCGATGTGGGAGGTGCGGAAATTAATATCCGCTCCAAAGAATTAGCCGGAGATTCGGAGTTTGGGCTGGATGCTTCCGTGGGGGCGAATACTCAGACCGTAGCCGTTGATTTCCTGAAACCTGACGGAGTAGGCGTGCCCGGGTATTCGTTGAAAGCGCAGAAGCCGTTGGATCTGACGAATTATCTGTTTCAGAATTCGCTTGATCCGTCGAAGCAAAACGTTCAGCTGAATCAGAGTTTTTCGGCTTCAGGAGGTAAAAAGCTTTTGATCGGAAGCAGCAGAAATCCATTTGACATCTTTGTTCTCGGAATGTACTCCACCGACTTCAGTTATGTAAACGGAGTGGTGCGCAACACGACAACTACCGGAACTGTCTTTCAGGACCAGGATTACGGTAAATACTCGCAGAATACTTCGCACATGGCGATGATCAATGCCGATTATCACTTTGAAAAACACAGGATCTCTTACTCCGGAACCTACATTCATACGAATGTGCAGTCGGTTGGCGACTATGTCGGGTTGAATTCGGTTTACGAGGATGCTGCGGATTTTCGCGGATTTTTGAGGCGGCAGCAGGTGAACGACAATTCGTTAATTGTCAATCAGCTTCTTTCGGAGTGGAAGTTGTCTGACCGTTTTTCGCTTGATGCAGGTGTTTCGTTGAACTTGATTGCCGGAAATGAACCTGACCGGCGGACCAATTATTTATCTGCTCAGGATAACGGAACCTACCGTTTAACGAAAGGAACCGGCCGTCAGCAGCGGTATTTTTCGGGAATGAATGAAACGGATTTTAATGTAAAGGTCGGTGCGGGCTATAAGCTGACCAATGAGGCCGGAAACAGTTCGGCGGTTAATTTTGGTTACAGCGGCCGGTTGGTGAAACGAACATTTGATGCGGTTGAATATGACCAGCAGATCGTGAATCAGGCTGAATTTAGTCTGGAGAATATTCGTTTGGATGAATTTTTTAATCAGGTCAACCTTAGTGCCGGAAATTTTATTCTCGATCGGAACCGGGACGAATATACGGTCGGTAAGTGGGTCAACTCTGGGTACGGGGAGGTGGTATATTCGCTGAACAACAGGCTGACAGGGGTTGCAGGCATCCGGTTGGACAATGTAAACATGAACGTGGATTACAACGTGAACCGCGGCGGAACTCAGGGCAAAACTAAAATTGCCGGATTTTACTTTCTTCCGAGCCTGAACCTGAAATATGACCTGACCGGGAAAAGTTCTTTCCGTTTTGGAGCAAGCCGAACCTATACGCTTCCGCAGGCCAAAGAGATATCGCCTTTCAGGTATGTCGATGTTTCCTTTAAATCGCAGGGTAATCCCGGGTTGAAGTCATCAGTTAATTACAACATCGACTTGAAGTGGGATTATTATCTGTCGTCTGACGAACTGTTTTCGGTTACCGGGTTTGGCAAATACATTCAGGACCCCATTTCGCGGGTTGAAAAAGCGAGTGCGGGAGGTTTCCTCACTTATGACAATATTGCCGACCGGGCGACAGTCGCCGGGATAGAGCTGGAATTCAGAAAGAATATCATTAAACAAACCACCGAGGGGGGCAGGCAGAGTAAACTTTCGGCCGGAGTAAACTCATCGTACATACTGACTGACGTAAAACTCCGCGATGCCAATTTTACCAACCGGAAGTCGCAGCTGGAGGGTGCTGCACCGGTCATTGTTAACGCCGACTTGTCTCACAATGTCAGTAATGCCGGTTTTTCATTTACGAATTCCCTGATCCTGAATTATTTCAGCGACAGGGTTTACACCATTGGGACACAGGGATATCAGGATATTGTTGAAAAAGGTATTCCTACTCTTGATTTTGTGTCGTCTGCCCGGCTGAATAAGCACTGGCAGCTTAGCCTGAAGGCGAAAAACCTGTTGAGTCCGAGCCTGAAACTCTCACGCGAACCGAATGATGCTGCCGGCCGGGCAATTGTACTCAGCGACTACAAAAAAGGCATTTTTATCAGTTTGGGTATTTCTTATAATTTATAGATCAAACAATTAAACACATTGATACATATTCGTATTTTTTAATTTAAAATCAGAAATCATGAAAAAGTTACTTTATGCTTTTGCTGTGGCAACCTTATTCTTTACAGCTTGCAACGATGATAATAACGATCCTGCAGAGGTGGTTGATAATGTATTAAAAGGTGAAGTTACAACCAGCAAAACTCTTGATGCCAACGTGGAATATTCGCTCGAAGGAACCTTGAATGTAAAGTCGGGTGCAACTTTAACGATTCCGGCCGGAACTGTGATTAAAGCAAAGAAAGGGTTCAGCCAATACGTCATCATCGAGCGTGGCGCAAAAATTATAGCCGAAGGTACGCCGGCAAAACCAATCATGTTTACCTCTGCCGAACCCGTGCCGGCTGCCGGCGACTGGGGCGGGCTGATTATCAACGGAGCCGCACCCATTTCGGGCGCTGCTGCCGGGACCGAGGCTGCCACAGAAGTTGATAATAGCCTGAAATACGGAGGAACTAACGTTGCCGACAATTCAGGAGTATTGAAGTACGTGATCCTTGCCTACACAGGGGCTCGTTCCAGTGCTGATATTGAGCACAATGGGCTGACGCTGGATGCCGTTGGTAACGGAACCATTATCGAAAATATTTATGTCCCTTTTGGTTCCGACGATGCCATTGAGTTCTTTGGCGGAACCGTAAACGTAACCAACTTGCTGGCTGTCAATCCTGATGACGATATGTTCGATGTTACTCAGGGCTGGAAAGGCAAGCTAAAGAACGCCTATGGCATCTGGAAGTCGGGTTACGCCAGCACTGAAAGTGATCCGCGCGGCGTTGAATCTGATGGCAATTTTGACGGTTTGGGACCCGATCATGTTGGTCAGTCAGACTTCGTCATGGAAAATGTAACGATCGTAAACAGTTCAGCATATGTTATGGAAGATGCCATCAAGATCCGTCGCGGTGCAAAAGCAACCATCATTAATGCGCTGGTTAAAAATGGCACAACCAAAGATTTTGTTGACCTGACCGACTCTAAAGGCGCCGGAAATCCCGCATCGGCAGTGAGTGTAACCAACTCGAATATGACGATCAGCGGCAAGGAAATAAACGGGGCTGGTAATGTAACGGTTGCGGCCGGAAATACAGGTGCTGATACGTCCGTTTTCAGTTGGACCGGATTTGTATTTTAACGGAAAACAACGTGTGGACCTTAGTGGAGTTTTGTTTAAATAAAGGGTGTAAATGAAAAAGTCAGGATTTGTTCTCGGATTGTTGTTGCTGTTTTCGGTTTGTGTTTTTGCGCAAAATATCAAAGAAGTTGACGGGATTTACCTGTCGCCGGATTCGAAGCCTTATTCAGGAAAATACAGCAGCCAGTTTGGCAATGGAAACATTAAAATGGAAATGTACCTGAAAAAGGGGTTGAAGGACGGGCAAGTCAGGATTTACTTTCCCGACGGGCAACTCAATGAAATAAGGGCTTACCGTAAAAACCTGATGCATGGAACCTGGATTGTCTTTAACGAAAAAGGT
>JAEUSS010000383.1 GCA_016788685.1 Prolixibacteraceae bacterium
TTGCTGTTGTTTTCGGTTGGGCCGGCGTCTGTCACAGCGCGCATCACTTTTTTGCGGATGTCCTTCGGGTCTTCGTACAGGAAAATTCCGTTTCCTTCCGATTTACCCATCTTACCGCTTCCGTCCAATCCCGGGATTTTAATCATGTCGCCGCCATCGAAGGTAAACGGCTGAGGCAAAGGGAACAACTCGCAGTTGTACATGCGGTTGAAACGTCCGGCAAACTTACGGGCCATCTCCAGGTTCTGCTCCTGGTCCTTTCCAACCGGAACAAATTTAGCTTTGTGAATGATGATGTCGGCAGCCATCAGAACGGGGTATGTGAGCAATCCGGCATTCACATTTTCCGGATTCTTGCGGGCTTTGTCTTTAAACGAGGTGGTGCGTTCCAACTCTCCCAAATAAGCATTCATGTTCAGGAAAGCATAGAGCTCTGACACTTCCGGGACATCGCTCTGGATAAAGATGGTTGCTTTCTCCGGATCGATTCCGCAGGCCAGGTATTCGGCCAAAACCTGTTTTACACCGCTCTGTAAATTTGTCGGAGTCGGGTGTGTGGTAAGCGAATGAATATCGGCAATGAAAAAATAGCAGTTGTAATCTTCCTGCATTTTCAAAAAGCTTCGCACCGCACCGAAATAATTTCCGAGGTGCAAATTTCCGGTCGGCCTGATGCCACTGACAACTATCTCTTTGGTCATGATTCTCAATTAAATTCAACGGGCAGCAAAAATACACGAACTATTTTCAAATACCAAAGATAAAATGGATAATGCTTATCCTTTGCCGTCTGTTTTAGCGTTTGACTGAGCTCGCGCCGAAGTCTGACAGGTATTTGAATTTTGCTCTTGTCTCTGCGATGAATTCAATCTATAACATCAGCAACCCATTCTCCCTCAATTCCTGCATCGGTTTGCTGTTCCAAAACAACACAAAATCCTCGCCGGCATTTTCTTCGAAGCTTTTTTCAAGTTCGGCAAAAGTGGTTTGTTGCGGATTAAAAACCGATAAAGCCGGGATTTGCGTGCTCAGCCATTTGCCTTCTTTTTGCTTCAACTGAATCACTAAATCCTGCTTTTTATTGCTGAAGGTGAGTTCGGCCATTTCGAAGATTTGGTTTTTCTTCTTTTTGCTGAAGCTGCGCATTGTAGCATTTCCACCCAGCCAAACGATTTTATGGTTCGGACTGGCCGGCTCGTAGGCCTGATCGTCAATGCCCTTCCGAATAAAATCCGGAGTTATCATTGTGCGTGGCACTTTAAAATCGAACCAATCCTGAAGCGGAAAATCGAAGCAGATGCCGTGCATGTAGTTGAACAGCGATTTACGCAAACCTTCGCTAAAGCGGTCGTGATCAATATCGGTCAGGTCGCGGAATTGCAGGTCGTTGTTGGCAAACGGGCCGGGTTGTTCATTCTCAATCTTGACGCGGAACTTTTCAGGATTCAGTCCCACCGGGCTGTGCGCCGTGAGTGCAAAATGGTGCCAAAAGCCCGACTGGACCACTCCGGCTTCGAACAGCTGCCTCACCACTTCGAGCGAATCGATAGTTTCCTGCACGGTTTGCGTGGGGAAGCCATACATGAGGTAGGCGTGCACCATGATTCCGGCACGGGTGAAATTGTCGGTGACCTTAGCCACTTTCGAAACACTCACCCCTTTGTTGATCAGCGCCAGCAACCGGTCGGAAGCCACTTCCAAGCCTCCGGAAACCGCGATGCAGCCCGATTCTTTCAGGAGCAAGCACAGGTCGTAGGTAAAACTTTTCTCGAAGCGAATGTTGGTCCACCAAACGACCGTCATTTTCCGGCGGATGATTTCCAACGCCAACGCGCGCATCAGTGCTGGCGGTGCAGCTTCATCCACAAAGTGGAAGCCGATTTGCCCGGTCTGGCGGATCATTTCTTCCATGCGGTCGCACAAAACCTGCACGGTGCTGGGTTCGTAGCGGCGGATGTAATCGAGCGAGGTGTCGCAAAATGTGCAGCGGCCCCAGTAACAACCGTGCGCCAGCGTGAGTTTGTTCCAGCGGCCATCGCTCCACAGGCGGTGCATGGGGTTCACGATTTCGATCACCGACAGGTATTTGTCGAGCTCGAAATCGGAGTAATCGGGCGTTCCTACTTCGAATTGCGAAAAGTCTTTTTGCGTGGATCCGTTCAGGAAGACCACTTTGCCGTTGTCGGGCGCAAAAGTGCGTTTCAGTTCGGCTTTCGGGCGCTTGCCGTCCAAGTGCTCAATCAGGTTCAGGATTGGCGCTTCACCATCGTCGAGCATGATAAAATCGAAATATTCGAATACGCGAGGATCGCTCACCGAGCGCAGTTCGGTATTTGCAAAACCGCCGCCCATCGCGACTTTCAGTTCAGGATAACGCTTTTTAATATATTGCGCGCATTTGAATCCGCTGTACAAATTTCCGGGGAAAGGAATGGAAAAAGCCACCAGCGTGGGCTGTTCGTTTTCGATCTTTTCCTGAAGCAGTTTCAGGGTAATCCGATCGATAAAACTTTCGGGCGCCTGCAACGCTTCGTGCAGTTCGTCGAAAGTGTTGGCCGAACGGCCCAAACGTTCAGCATAACGGCTGAAGCCGAAATGCGGATCGATGGCTTCCACGATCAGATCTGACAAATCTTCGAGGTAGAGTGTGGCCAAATGTTTGGCTTTGTCGCGCGAGCCCATGGTGCCAAACGCCCATTCCAGATCATCGGTTTGCGCAAAGCGCGAGGCTTCCGGGAGAAAATTACCTTCGCAAATCACGTGGGCAAGCGTGTCGTTTTTTCCCTGCAAAAAAGCAACCACCTGATCGATGGTTTGGATGTAGCTGTCGCGAAGATTGCAGATGCGCCGGGCGTTGGCAGAAAGTTGCGGACCACCGGTTGCCGGTTGCGAGAACAGCATCTTCAAGCCCTCCGAAGAAAATAGTTTCAGGATAACTTCAATGCCCAGGTCGCACTGAAACGAAGCGATGTCCTGCGTGTTCAGAAACCCTTTCAGGTAAGCTGTTGCCGGATAAGGCGTATTGAGTTGAGTAAACGGCGGGGTAATCAGTAAAACTTTTGGGCTCACGATGTATCTTTTTGTGATTTGTAAAAGTAATACAAAGCGGGCAAAGATTTGTTCCCGCCATATCGCTGTTCAAAAGAACAGGGTGAAGAACCCGATTAAGCCGGATTATTTATCCTGAAAAAAAGTAAATTCAGTTCTAAAGTTATTTGCCATGCAAGTTCAATTCCTGACGATTACGGCATGGATGGGTTTTCGCGCTGCGTCTGCCTTTTCTCAGCAGTCCATCCAAAACCGGAAACCATACGCCGCCGGGCGGTTTTATACCGATCATCCTGACGGGTTGAAAAGCCATCTGCAGCAACTGTTTGCAAAGGCTGAACCACGCAAGGAAGGCAGTTCGCCGCTGGCCATTGTCGTTCCTCATGCCGGATATGTTTTCAGCGGTGAAGTGGCTGCATCGGCCTACAACCAAATTAATCCGGATCGCCGGTTTGAACGGATTTTCATCATCGGGTCAAGTCATACCACTTCTTTTTCAGGGGCTTCGGTTTATTGTTCGGGCAACTACGAAACTCCGCTTGGCACCGTGAAAGTGGATACTGCGCTTGCAAATAAACTGGTGTCAGAATATAAACTTCTGAAATCCTACGCTGAACCACACCTGTATGAGCATAGCCTGGAAGTTCAGCTTCCGTTTTTACAATATTATCTGAAAAACGATTTTAAGATTGTGCCCGTCATTATTGGCACTTCAACGACCGAAACGTCCGAACAACTGGCTAAGGTTTTAAAACCTTACCTGAACGAAAAAAACCTGTTTGTGATCAGCAGCGACTTTTCTCACTATCCGGACTACGAAGATGCCTGCATGGCCGACCAGGCAACTGCCGAAGCCATACAAACCAATAAACCCGCCAAGCTTCTGGCGGCACTCGAAACGAACAAGAAGAAAGACATTCCAGGGCTGGTAACCAGTTTATGCGGCTGGAGCTCGGTGCTGACTTTGCTTCACATGACCGAGAAAATGCCCGGTATTTCGGTCGACCTGATTCAGTACAAAAATTCAGGCGATTCGCCGTACGGGGAGAAGGACCGCGTAGTTGGCTATTATTCCATTGCTTTCAACAGCTCCGGATTATCGGGAAAAATGGGTGAATTTTTCATTTCCGACGCCGACAAAGAATATTTGCTGAAACTGGCGCGAAACACCATCACCGGCTACATCAAAAAAGGGATCACTCCGGAAACAGATGAGACTAACTTAAGCGTAATGCTGAAAACTCCCTGCGGTGCATTTGTTACCCTGAACAAAGAGGGCAAACTGCGCGGATGCATCGGCCGGTTCAATCCCGGACAGCCGCTTTGGAAAGTTGTTCAGTCGATGGCCATTGCTGCCGCTACACAGGACTACCGGTTCAACCCCGTTTTGCCCGACGAGTTGAATCAAATCAAAATCGAAATCTCGGTACTGACCCCTTTGAAAAGAATCAGATCAGCCGAAGAATTCATCCTGGGGAAACAGGGAATCTATATGAAACAGGAAAATCAGACCGGAACTTTTTTGCCTCAGGTTGCCGCCTCAACGGGCTGGAGCAAAGAGGAGTTTCTGGGACATTGTGCGCAGGACAAGGCCGGAATCGGATGGAACGGCTGGAAAACAGCACAACTTTATACTTATGAAGCATTAATCTTCAGTGAGGGGTAAATTATGGCTGCCCTTTTGAACCATACTGATCAATCGTTCCTGAAATGGAGTAAGGAAGGAATGTACTGGACGCCAACCCCGCGCGGCCCGAAATGCCTGATCTGTCCGAATGAGTGTGTGATTCAGGAAGGACGTTCAGGCCGCTGCCGAAACCGGATCAACTACCAGGGCAAAATTTATTCAGTGGCCTACGGAAACCCTTGCGCCGTGCATATCGACCCGATTGAGAAAAAGCCGCTGAATCACTTTCTTCCTGGTTCAAAAGCGTTTTCGATCGGCACTGCCGGCTGCAACCTGGCCTGCAAAAACTGCCAGAACTGGACAATCTCGCAAGTGAGCCCGATGGAAACGCGCAATTACGACCTGATGCCGGACCAACTGGTCGGACAGGCACTGGCTGCCAGGTGTAAATCGATTGCCTATACGTACACCGAGCCGGTTTCATACTACGAATACACATTCGACTCCGCCAGGCTGGCCAGGCAGGAGGGAATCAAAAACGTACTGGTTACAGCGGGTTATATCAATGACGAGCCTTTGCGTAACTGGTGCAAATACATTGATGCTGCCAGAGTTGACCTGAAATCATTTAGCAACGACATCTATAAAAAGCTGAGCGCAGGAGCGTTACAGCCGGTCCTGAACACATTGAAAACATTTGCCGAACTCGGTGTATGGCTCGAAATTATCAACCTGGTGGTTCCCGGCTGGACCGACAACCCCGACCTGATTCAGCGCATGTGCGGCTGGCTGGCCGAAAACGGACTGGCCGGTTACCCGCTGCATTTTGATCGCTTCCACCCGGATTATAAACTCAGTCAACTGCCGCCCACCCCCGTTGAAACACTTACCAAAGCACGCGAAATTGCTTTAACTTCAGGAATCCAATACGTGTACATCGGTAATGTGCCCGGTCTCGATGCACAAAACACCATTTGTCCGCGATGCCGCGAGACTTTGATTGAACGAAGAGGTTTTACGGTCGTTCGGAACAATCTCGCAAAAGGAACCTGCAAAAAATGCGGCGAAAAAATTCCGGGAGTGTGGGAATAACTGCCCGCAATCAGCCCGGACCTAATCCGAAGTGAACCCCTGACCGAAAATATCAGCCCGGAAAATCAGCTTCAGGAAAAATTATTTCTACTTTTACCGCCTGAAATGGTTCCGACATCGGCCTGCCGCCGATATGGACTAAAAGGGAATCCGGTGCGATACCGGAGCTGTACCCGCAGCTGTAAACCTCTGTATATCTTTTTGTAATCTCTGCCACTGTTTCGGGTTATCGTGACGGGAAGGCCGCAGAAAGTGAGGTGAGCCAGAAGACCTGCCAATTCAAAATCATTTAAGTCGAATCTTCGGGAAAAAAGATCGGTGAAAGGTGACAGCTGTTTCCATTTCATTTCTTCCGGAATAACAATTTTATGCAATGCAACTATTTTCATCGTGGAGTGGTGGTAAAGACTGTATGCTGGCACTTTACCGCGTACAAAAATCAGGACAGCACGAGGTGAGCTGCCTCGTAAACATGTGCGATGCTGATACCGATACCTCCCGGTCGCACGGCATTCGTGAGGATTTAATTGTCCGTCAGGCCGAAGCGCTGGGTATCTCACTGCTCCAGCCCAAAACCACCAGAGCCGGTTACGAACAGAATTTCAAATCAACCATCCTGAAACTAAAAGAACAAGGCATCTCCGGCGGAGTATTTGGCGATATTTACCTGGAGGAGCACCGCCGCTGGATCGAACGTGTCTGTGACGATTGCGGTATCGAAGCCCTTTTCCCGCTTTGGGAAAATCCGGTCAGCGAATTGGCTTCCGAGATTATTGCCGAAGGTTTTAAAGCAATTACTGTAGCCGTCAATGCCGATAAATTGTCCGGCGATTTTCTGGGGCGGGTTTTCGATTCAACATTTGTGGAAGAGCTTTCCCGGATCGAAGGAATCGATATCTGTGCCGAATTGGGTGAGTTTCATACTTTTGTATACGATGGCCCGAATTTTCATCATCCGGTTCCATTCCTGAAAAAGGCTGCCAGCTTCAGGGACAATCATTGGTTTCTGGAAATAAATTAACCTGCCGGGCAAGGTCGATACCTTGTCTTTTACCGGTATTAACTTTAAAATTATTCGAAAATGAAAAAAGCATATTTACTTCTGATCCTACTTCTGACGTGCCAGCTGATAACCGTGGCACAAGAGGCCAAACGCATTGTTTCGCTGGTTCCGTGGATAACCAAGAGTTTATACGTAATGGGCGAACAGAGCCGGCTGGTGGGCTGCACCAATTACTGCCCGGTCGATGCTTCTGACCGCATCACGGTAGTTTCCACTGCGGTAAATGTGAACCTTGAAAAAGTAGTGATGCTTAAGCCTGATCTGGTCATCGCATCATCGCTGATTAAGCCCGAAACCATCGACAACCTGAGAAAGCTGGGACTTCGGGTTGAATCGCAACCATACCCTCAGTCGTACGACGAAATTTGTTCCGATTTCATCCAGCTTGGCGAATGGGCAGGGCAAGGAGCTAAAGCCAGAACAATTGTTGCACAGCAAAAAGAACGCCTTCAAAAACTCAGGGCTACCGTTCCAACCGGGAAAACGCCGGCCGTATTCCTTCAGATTGGTGCCAAGCCCTTATTCTGCGCCACCCCCAACACCTTCATGGACGATTTCATCCGTTTTTCAGGAGGCAAAAATATTGCCACCGGGCTAAAAATCGGAAGCGTAACTCGAGAGTATGTGCTGAAACAAAACCCCGATGTCATTTTTATTGTCACGATGGGAATTGTGGCCGAAGAAGAAAAAGATACCTGGCTGAACTATCCGTCGCTTTCGGCTGCCAAAAACAAAAAGATTTTTGTACTCAACGCGGATAAAACCTGCAGTCCGACCCCCATTCTGTTTGTAGATGCGCTGGACGAGATGATCCGCCTGATATACAACAAAAACTGATTGCGGCGCATATGATTACCGGACACGGCGATGATCGCTACCAATACCAAAAGCCTGTTTGTGCCGATTTTAGTTCAAATGTCAGGATGGGAGGAACACCTCCGGAGCTGATCAGTCATTTGCGCGAAAATCTGGACCTGATCGGGAACTATCCTGAACCGGATGCCGCAGAACTGTGCCGGGAAATGGCTGCTTTACACCAGGTAAACAGCAATCAGGTACTGGCGTTTAACGGCTCTGTTGAAGCATTTTATACCATTGCCTTAGCTTTCCGGAATTCGGTTTCGGGCGTTTTGTATCCGGCTTTTGCCGAGTACGAAGATGCCTGCCGGATACACGAACACCAGTTGCAATTCTTCCGCAGTACCGAATGGGGCAATGCCCTGAAAGCACAGACTGACCTGCTTTGGATCGGCAATCCGAATAATCCGGACGGGCATGTTTTTACTTTTTCTGAGATAGAAAAAGCGCTCGAAGCCTGTCCCCGCACCACTTTTGTAGTCGACGAGGCCTATGCCGGCCTGGTTGCCGGATTTGAGTCGGCCGTTGCATTAACTACCGGATACTCCAACCTGATTGTAGTCCGTTCGCTCACCAAATGCTCCGCTATTCCGGGATTACGACTGGGCTACGTGCTTGCTTCGGAGCAGCTCGCCGCACGGTTGCGCGATTTTCAGCAACCCTGGTCAGTCAACTCGCTGGCACAGGAAACCGGAAAATTTATAGCCAGAAACCCCGGTTTGTTTTCACCCGATACGCAACGCATTCGCCAACTTTCATCCGGTCTGCAGCAGGCAATCGGGCAGTTGGGCGGCTTCCGCGTAATTCCTTCCGGAGCGCCATTCTTCCTGACTGAAATGCAAACCGGAACAGCTGCTCAACTGAAACATTTTTTGCTCAACCATCACGGAATTTTAATTCGCGATGCCTCTAATTTCCGCGGCCTCGGTCCAAATCACTTCAGGGTTTCAGCACTTTCCGCAGAAGATAACCAACTGCTGCTAAACGGACTGTCAGACTGGAAAGACAACCGGATGAATGAACGGAACCATTGAGTTAATCAGTAATTTTCTAAGAGATGGAATTGAATGATGTGATCTGGCCCTTGTTAATCGGTTTTTTGCTCGACACCATTTTGGGTGATCCCCGCTGGCTACCGCATCCCATCAGGCTTTTCGGGCACAGCATATCTTTTTTTACCCGAAAGCTGAATTCGGGAAAATACAAAAAAGCAAAAGGAGCGCTGATGGCTACCCTGCTGATTTCCTGCACTTACGTGGCTACCTGGCTGATACTCGAAGCTGCCCGGGAAATTGATTTTCTGGCTGTTGCTCTGGCAAGTCTCGGAGTATTTTACGGACTGGCCAGCCACAGCCTCATTTCGGAAGCACACCAGGTGATTGCGACACTCGAAAAACACGGACTCGAAGCAGGCCGCAGGCAACTCAGTTACATTGTCGGTCGCGATACAACGAACCTCGATGAGCAGCAAATCCGCACCGCCGTGCTCGAAACGCTGGCCGAAAACCTGAGCGACGGGGTAATTGCACCGCTTTTCTTCTATGCTTTGGGCGGGGTTCCGGCCATGATGGCTTACAAAATGGCCAACACCCTCGACTCGATGATTGGCTATAAAAACGAACAATTCAGCCAATTTGGATGGTTTTCAGCCCGCTTCGACGACCTGCTTAATTTTATTCCGGCCCGGCTGACCGCGCTCCTGATGGTTCTGATCAGTGCCAGCTGGCGTGGAACAGTATTCGTGTTTCGCTACGGGAACCAACACGCCAGCCCCAATTCGGGTTACCCCGAAGCAGCCCTTGCCGGAATCCTGAATGGCAGGTTTGGCGGCCCGAATGTGTACCACGGAACGCTCGTCAGCAAACCGTACATCGGGCAAGCCTCGCGAACCTTCACCAACACCGACTGCTATAAAACGTACCTGATCAACTTTTTCAGCTGCCTGGTAATGATCGGGTTAATCTGCGGAATACAATTTTTATAAACTATTTCCCCGTTGTCCTCTGCCCGATTCAAATTAATCTTTACTTTTGCCTCCGGAAATGGTTCCACTGTCAGTTACAACTGATACGGACTAATAGGGAATCCGGTGCAAAACCGGAGCTGTACCCGCAGCTGTAAGCCTTAATACAAACTTTTTGAAACTCCTGCCACTGTTCGTCGGCCGACGAATGGGAAGGCCTCAAAAAGAAGGTGAGCCAGAAGACCTGCCAATTCCATGCACGTTAATCATAGCTTTCGGGATAAAAGCAATGGGGTGAACTTTTTTCATCTGATTTATCCATTTGTTCCTTTATTAATCAGCCCGGGATGTATCACGGGGAACAGTTGAAAGTTTATGGTCGACATTTTTTTAATGTTTAACCATAACGAATTGCAATGAATTTAAAACAAATGTCTTTGTTTTGTTTCGGCATACTTGGAGCCTTAGGCGCAAAGTCCGAAGCAATTGACTCAACCAGGGTGTACCAGGTTGACGAAGTAATCGTCCAGGCTTCGCGCATGGAACGCAAACTAAAGAACCTTCCGCAGAAGGTCGAAATCATCTCTTCGGAGCTGATCAGATCAATTCCTTCAGAAAACCTCGCAGAAGTACTTAAACGTACAACCAATCTGGATATCATTCAGTATCCGGGGCTTTCGGCAACCATCGGGATGCGTGGATTTTCGCCCAGTGCCCATTCGCGCAGTTACACTTTACTGCTTATCAACGGGAAGCCGGCCGGAACAAACAACCTGGCAACCATTAATATTGATAACATTGAACACATTGACGTAATAAAAGGCTCTTATTCGGTACTCTACGGGTCGGATGCCATGGGCGGTGTGGTGAACATCATCACCAAACGCGGCAGCGCTGTTCCTGAAGGACAGGTTTCGGTTGAATCCGGAAGTTTCGGGTACAGAAAACTGGCGGCGAATTTCACCGGAAATCACGGCAAAAAATTGGCCTATGGAATGGGTTACAGCCGTCAGGAACAAACCAAAGATTACCGGATCGGCCAGAAAAACCTGCTGAAAATCCAGGATGTTGATAAACTTATTCTCGACAAAGCTTCGTATGGCGATGCCATGGATAATTCGCAGTATGAACTGAATTCGGCCAGCGCATTTGTGAACTACAACATCAGCAGGCAGTGGAGAATTGATGCGGAAGGAAGCTACACTTTTGCCTACGATGCGGAGACAGCCGGAAACTATTGGGGAACATCCGGCCAGAGCAAAAAAGATGTAAATCGTCTGAACCTGTACGTCACGCTGGAACGAAACACTGAAAAGAATCACCTCAGGTTCAGTCCGTTCTACACCAACGACCAAAATCCAAATTACTCCGACAACACCGACAAAGGCTTCATCAGCTTTAAAAGTACGGTAAAAGAATATGGGTACCAGCTTCAGGACAACTTTAAGCTGGGAAGACTAAACTTTTTACTGGGGACAGACCTGAAGATTTACGACTACGAATCGAATCGGTTTTCAGCGATTGGAACGCCGGCCGACCCGTACAAACCCAACAATAAATTTACCAACGTGGCTGCTTTCACTCAGTTGGCTTATTCAATCAGCAGTCTGGATGTAAATGCAGGTATTCGTTTCGATCATTTCACCTATAACATTGAGGCCAACGAAGGGCTGAAAGCGCCGGAAGCTGAGGCCAGCTACAACACGCTGAATCCATCGGTGGGTGCGCAGTATCAATTCCTGAAAAACTTCAAAGCGCACGCTTCGTTCGGAACCGCATTCTCTGTTCCTGATGCCTTTAAAGTAGCCGGGAAATATACCGTTTTCGGGAAATCGTATGTCGGCAATCCGGACCTCGATCCGGAGAAATCGCGCACAACTGATTTTGGGATAGCTTATTCTTCTGAAAAAAACAGCTTCAGGTTTGATCTTTCGTATTTTCAGACCAAACATGACCACAAAATTGTAGAAGAAAAACTGGCTTCGGGTGAATACACGTATACGAATGCCAACAAATCAAACATGAAAGGTATCGAGCTGCTCTCATCGTTCAACCTAGGGCAATTTCTGCCGGAAAAACCGGAGCTGGAAGCTTACGCAAACTTTACCTGGATCCTGAAAAACGATTTTACACAGCTGGCAGGCACCGAAATGCTGACCCGTGACATGCAATATGTGCGGAAAGCCAACGGAAACTTTGGGCTGAATTACCGCCACGATAAAATCAACATGCGCCTGAACAGCCGTTACATCGGTTCGCGCCTCGAAAGAGATTCGTTTAGCAACACACGTACAGGAATTATCGCGGCTAATTATTATGCAGAAGGAGGCTATAAAGCAACCGACAAAATCCTGCAACATCCGGAATATTTGCTGTTCGACTATTCCATTGGTTATGCATTTACCGAAAAGGTAAACTTTGGTGTGACTGTATCGAACCTTCTGGATGAGAACTATTCAGAAAAAGACGGGTACAATATGCCTGGCAGAAGCATTGTGGCCAAACTGGCCTACAAATTTTGATAATGACAGAGCCAGTGATCGGGTGATTTTAAGTCACCCGATCATTAAAACATACAGAAAAATGAGAAGAACAGTTATTATTTCGTTTATCATGTTCGCATTTTCTCTTGCAGGACAAGGCAAAGAGAAAAGACCGAAAGCACTGAAGCCCATCGTTGTGGAAATCGTTTCCGGCAACGGGCACGAAACCAAGCGCGCGGAAGTAGCTTACTCGAAAACCATTACGGCGCTGGAAGCACTCCTGAGAGTTGCCGAAGTAAAAACCCACCCGCTCGGATCCTATGTATTTGTTACAGAGATCGACAACATCAAAGCAGAACGCGGAAAAATGGCCTGGTACTACAAAATAAACGGAAAATCACCCAAACGCCTGGCCATCAGCCAAACAGTAAACCCCGGAGATACAATAAGCTGGCGATTTGTGAAAGACGTTTGCTCTGAAAAAGCAGATGAATTTAAGAAACCTCAAAATTGTAATTAAATGATACGATCTGTTGTTCTTGCCGGATTACTCATTTTCATTTATGCGGCTTTGCCGGCACAGGTGCAGATGGAAAAAGACACCATCTTGCTGGAGGAAGTGACCACAACCGCCATTTCAAAAAAATACCAGGCAGGAGCAAAGATTGAGTCCATTTCGCCAGACCAACTGCAAATCAGTCAGGAAGGAGGGATTGATCAGCTCCTGATGCGGTTCACGCCCATCTACATCAAATCAAATGCCGGAGGACTGTCGTCCGTTCGTTTTCGCGGAACATCGGCCAACCACACATCCGTAAATTTTGGGGGCATCAACCTGAACTCCCTTACGCTTGGCAGTGCCGACATGTCGGCCATCCCAAGTTATCTTTTCGACGGTGTGGATGTTCAGTACGGAAGTTCATCGGCCGTGAACGGATCGGGCGCTATCGGCGGCTCACTGGCTCTTCAGCTAAAGAGCAACTGGACCAACGGATTCAAAATAAAAAGTACAATCTCTCAGGGGTCGTTCGGCGAGCAGTTTTACGGTGCGAAAATCTTTGCCGGTAACGGCAAATGGGAAACCGTATCGCGGCTGTATTACTTCTTCCGCGAAAACGATTTCCCGTTTAAGAATCCTTACACCGGAAATGTGGAAGACCGAACCCCGGTAAACGACCGCCAGCATGGTGCCCGCATCGAAAACATGGGACTGATTCAGGAAATCAACTACCGCTTCAGTGAAAATGAACAACTGAAATCTTCCGTCTGGCTCGAACACGACTGGCATCAGGTTCAGCCCAACATGCCCACCAACCTGAAATACATCCGAACCGAAGAACTTGACAACAAGAACATTCGGGCATGGTCGGAGTATAAAAACAACAAACAGCCTTTGAAATTCAGGGGCGGATTGGGCTATGTCCACGATATGCAGGTTTACGACAATGACGGGCAACAAAAAATAGGAACCGACCGGTTCATTTCTGAGGCAGAAGTAAATCAGGATTTTACCCGGAAATTCGGAGCCAAAGCAGGAGTTAAATACCAGTACATTGTTCCGGAAGTATATTCCTATTCCGACTCGGTGATCGACTACGAACAACACCTCGAAGCCTATGTATCTGCCTTCCTGAAGATCCGCAACCGCCTGAAACTGACAGTTAACATGCGCCAGATGTATGTCTCCGGTTTTTCGTGTCCGTTTACACCTTCTGTTGGCGCAGAGTACCGGCTCCGTTCAACCGAAAAGACCGGAATTAAACTGACATCCAACATTTCCAGGAGCTATCGGGTCCCGACATTTAATGACCGTTACTGGGGAACTCAGGGTAATCCGAACCTGAAAGCAGAAGATGGAATGAACTATGAGCTGGGGGGAAATCTGCTTTTTGCCGGGGACGACTTCAAAACTGACATTTCGCTGAATGCCTTTTTCATGAAGGTTAAAAACTGGATTGAATGGCGGAACTTTGGCGTATGGCAGGCTCAGAATGTAAAAGAAGTAGAAAGTAAGGGAATTGAATTTCAATCGAGTACCGACTTTCAGATGGGAGAAACCCTTCTCAATGTCCGGCTGAACTACAATTTCAACCCGGTGGAAGCCGTCAAAGATTATACGGAAACCGGGAAAGTCGGGCAACAGTTGATTTATTCGCCCAAACACATGGCCAACACCTTTGCCATGCTTTCGTTCCGCAACTGGACGGCATATGCCGATGGCAATTACACCGGAAGCCGTTTTGCCGATGATATGGGAAACGAACTTGACCCATATTTCGTTGCCAACTGCGGCGTTTCGCGAAAAATCAACTACAAAAAACAACTCTTCAACCTGTCTTTTTCGGTTTACAATGTATTCGATACCAGTTACGAAAACGAAAAATATTACGCCATGCCCGGACGAAGTTTCCGGATCAGTTTGTCAACAAATCTAAATATCAAATAATTACAAATTCA
>JAEUSS010000403.1 GCA_016788685.1 Prolixibacteraceae bacterium
TGAATTTGAACAGTCTTTCACCCAGATGTCTGTAGACAATCGGGAAAACGATTCACCGGAGGCCATTTACATTCAATTTCTTCGAACTTGCAGGTCATAAGAACCCGGAAAGGGTTTAATTGGAATGATCGTGAGTGTCAATTCCCGGAAAATGAAAGATGTAAAACAACAATCCTGAAGGGGTTGACCGTCAGGGTCTGTTGAATCAATTGAATTTGAACAGTCTTTCACCCAGATGTCCGGAGACAATCGGGAAAACGATTCACCGGAGGCCATTTACATTCAGGTTCTTCGGACTTATACGTCATATAAACCCGGAAAGGGTTTAATCTGAATGACCGTGAGTGTTAACTCACGGAAGATAGCAGATATAAACCAGCAACCCTGGAAGGGTTGAACATTTATGCAGGCCGTTAAATAAACCAAACTTAAACAAGCTCTCCAATCAACCCCCAAACCACTTCGTCCCGGCAACCGATAAGCCTTTTACGGGGTTTGATTGTTTTGCGGAAGGGGAAAGCGGGAAAGGAAAAAAGGAGATTTTGTTTTTATCAGGCCGTCGGGTTGTTAGTAAGCCGAACAGACGCAACTTAAACCAGTTGTCGCGCATCTTAGTTGTCAGGAACAACTTTAAACTATCAACCATGACCAGATTAAATAAGCTGTCAGCCGGACTAATCGCGCTCTTTCTGCTGACCGGATGTGAAAAGACTGAAAATAAAGATTTTTCGTCGGATATTGAATACGTCAAATACGGAACATCGTTTAATGAATGCCTCGGCTATTGTGAAAATGACATTGCTGTTCGAAGTGCAGAGATCGGTTTCCATAAAAGCGGCAGGGATTTAAACGGACTTTTGCCCGAGGTTTCGAATACCGTAAACATTGATGCCAGGTATTGGAGCGAACTGACCGAAAAAATAGATTTTAATGCGTTTTCCAGTCTCAGTCCGATCCATGGTTGTCCGGATTGTGCTGACGGAGGGGCCGAATGGATTGAAATAAAAAGTAAAGGAAGATCGCATAAGATCATTTTTGAGTATCGGAATGAGCCCAATGAAATTAAAGAGTATGTCGGATATCTGAGAGCTTATATCAATTCGTTTCAAACGGTTTCAGACGAGGATATTGATTTTAATAACCGGATATTGGTTAATCAACGCGGATTTATTAAACGTTTTGCAGCCAGCGCGGAAAGTAATCAGTGGTTAATCGGCATTGTTAACGGAACAGATACGACCTATTACTACGACAGGTATTTAGATGCCAGATATCAGGTGGATAACTTAAAGATTGAATTTACAGGAGTGCTTGGTTTTGACTCAACCCTGATTAATAAACCGGATGCTGAAGATGTTCCGGTCCCTGATTTTCAGGCAAGGAATATCCGGGCTTTTCATATCCGGACAATTAATAATTAAGTCCTTCGTGTTGTTCCGGAAAGGTCTCCGGATTGTTTAACACTGCCGGTGCTGACGGATAATTCAGGGCGGCAGTTTCCGGAAGGATTTCATGTTCCGGAGGACAAGGCGATTAATCCGGATCCAAACGCGCGTTTTTTTTTTTAACATCCACCCCGGATAAGATATAAAACAGGTCATTTTCAAAGCGTAAACGACGCCTGTGCTTCATTTTCAGGCGGAAAAGGAGAAGAAAACTGCGGTACGGGGTTTTATTGATCCTGAATGCTGCCGGCTGTTGAAAAAGCTAAACAAAAATATGCTCAATACTCCCGCAATGCCCCGGAAATAAGTTATATTTGAAGGGATAAGCCTGCTGGCAATCAGCGAAATTAACGCTTCGGCATTCGTTAACCTGTTAACCGTCCGGCAACAACAAACCCAATGTCAGCTGTCGGGTCCGATTGCTTCGTGAAGGGGGAATGAGGGGAGGAAAACGCCGGAGAACGTGCCGCCCCAAGGTACATGTCCGCTGATTTAAAGCTGTTCAGGCAGGCAGCGTTTGGTCTGAGGTTTTAAAAATGAGGGAAATATGGAAAGGCTTTTGATTGTAACGGCATTGTTTTTCTTTTTTAGTTGTCCGGCAATTGCACAATCAGTTGTAGTTAACCCCGATGGTA
>JAEUSS010000427.1 GCA_016788685.1 Prolixibacteraceae bacterium
ACGTTTTTTTAATTTCCGTATTTCAGAAGATTCTGGATGGAAATAACGTACGAACGCGAAACTCAGCGAAGACACAATAATAAGAGGAATAATTAGTTCGTACCCGCCTGTTATTTCCGCGATAAGGAAGATAGCAGTTAAGGGAGCGTGAAACGCGCCGCTGAGAATTCCGGCCATAGCTACGAGTGTGAAGTTCCCTACTGGAATATCATTGAAGCCAAGAAGATTAAGCAGATAGGAAAATGAAAAACCAAGATAAGCCCCAACAAATAATGAAGGGGCAAAGTTGCCTCCATTACCGCCGGCGCCAAGTGTAAATCCTACAGCCAAAGCCTTTAACAACATGGCGACTAATACCATAATGATCATAAGGTATTTATTGTCAAGGATCGAGGACAAAAGACTGTCCCTGAAGATCAGGGAAGGGTTTTGCTGAGCCAGATTTTTGATGCTGTCATATCCCTCACCAAACAAAGAGGGGAAAAAGGCAACGAGTATGGCAAGGCTAATGCTTCCAAATAACCAACGTTTAAATGTTGAAGTGCTTTTTTCAAATAGTTCTTCTATTTTATTGAATAAATTAACGTGATAAATGGAGACAACTCCGGCTAAAAAACCTAATAACACATAGTAAGCCAGATTATGATAGTCAAATGGTTGCCGCATATCAAAGTAAAGCAACACCTGTTCATTCAAAAGAATTTTGGACACTAATGTGCCAGCAGCCGAGGCAATAAGCAAGGGAATAAAAGCCGTAATATTAATGTCAATCAGGAGAACTTCGAGAGCAAACAAGACTCCCGCGATTGGTGCATTGAAAGCTCCTGCAATACCACCAGCAGCTCCGGCTGCCAGTAAAAGCGTACGGTCTTTGTATGACAATTTATAATGTTGGGCGAAATTGGAACCGATGGCTGAACCTGTACTTACGATAGGTGATTCCAAACCGGCAGAGCCGCCAAATCCCACGGTTAGACCACTTGTTATAACATGAGAGTACATTTGACTGAAGGGCAAAAAACTCCCCTTCTTTACAACCGAAAATAATATGTTGGTAGTCCCTCTATTGAGTACACCTCTAAAAAAGTGTTTAACAATAAGTACAGTCAGTCCTATACCAATAAGGGGCATAAAAAGATAAACATATTTGAAATCTACCAACAGAAGGTAACGATCGAGGACATATTGCTTAATAAAATGGACAAACAATTTAAGTATTACAGAAGCCAGGCCGGCAGAAACACCAACAAGGATTGCCGAGAATATGAGAAACTGTCTTGGATCTATCTTATCATGCAGCCATATAATCGTTCGTTCAATGTAGTTTAATTTCTTTAAATCTTTAAAGGTCATAGATGCCAATTGGAAGATGCAATTTTGTCATTTAATAGGCTGATCGGATTGACTTATGTCAACGTTGATCGTGGAAACACGAGATTTAATTGTAACGCAGATCTTTGCCAGAAGACTACTCTTCTTAATTGATTTTCGTCAATTGAGAATGTCTTCCTTTGTTAAGGAATGACAATTGCGCATCTGCTTTTTTCGGAATTCGATTTTTAATTTTGTAAATTCACCGCAAAACTTGAATTCCCTTCTGAAATATTTTCTTCTATTGCTTCCTTTGTTCTTCTTTT
>JAEUSS010000169.1 GCA_016788685.1 Prolixibacteraceae bacterium
GGCGAAAGGTTCGGTGTATAGTTCGATGCGGTTGGTTCCGGTTTCCATAGCGCCTTCGATGGCAGCCAGGTCGGGGTCGACGAAGATCGATGTGCGGATACCTTCGGCTTTAAACCGGGCAATTACTTCTTTCAGGAACGAAAGGTTGGTATGCGTGTCCCATCCGTGATCGGAAGTCAGCTGCGTGATCGAGTCGGGGACCAGGGTTACCTGGTGCGCTTTGGCTGCAATGACCAACTGGATGAAATCTTCACTGGGATAGCCTTCAATGTTAAATTCGGTGGTAATGTGAGGGCGAATATCGAATACATCCTGCCTCCGGATATGTCTTTCGTCCGGACGTGGGTGTACGGTAATTCCTTCAGCGCCAAATTTTTGGCAGTTGATTGCAGCTTCCAGAACACTCGGGGTATTTCCTCCCCGCGAATTTCGTAGTGTTGCTATTTTGTTTATATTTACGCTAAGTCTGGTCATGATCTGAATTTTAAAGGCGCAATTTACGATTAAGATTTGATTCGGGACATATTGAAAACTTAAAAAAAATGATTGCTCAAAACCTTCTTTCTGAAGTTATTCCTTCTTTGCGTCTGACAGATAGCGGTCAGAAGGCCTTGAACTGGATGGAGATTTTCAGGATTTCTCACCTTCCCGTTGTGGATGAAAAACGATTGGCCGGACTCATTTCCGACAAGATTATTTACGATCTGAACATTATCGATAAACCGGTCGGTGATTATACCGATCATTTACTTTCGCCTCATATACATATCAATCAGCATATCTACGAAGTGTTTTCGACCATCTCGGTGCTGAAACTCAGTGCCGTCCCGGTGCTTGATCTGCATCACCAGTATGTTGGGATGATCACAGTATTTGATCTTGCGCAGAAATTTGCCGATTTGGTTGCCGTTCGGGAGCCCGGAGGCGTTATTGTGCTCGAATTGAATGCTATTGATTATTCGCTTTCGCAGATTGCCCAGATTGTGGAGGGCAATGAAGCTAAAATTCTGAGCTTCTATGTTTCTCCTGAAGCAGGGACAAGCCAAATCAGCGTTACATTGAAAATTAATGTGATTGATTTGTCAGCAATTATTCAGACATTTGTGCGGTACGATTACAACATCAAAGCGGTGTATATGGATGATTCGATCATCCAGAATTTATATGACGACCGCTTCGATCAGCTGATGAAATTTATGAATGTCTAATAATTCAGTATCAAACGTCTTTTCATGAAGATAGCATTATACGGACAATCCGTTAATCCTGAATTTTTTGGGGAAATAGTACGGTTGTTTTCTCTGTTCAGGGAGAAACAGATTGAGTGTTTGGTTTACCGTCCTTTTGGAGAGTATCTGAACCATGATTGTGAGATCTACCCTGAAGTTGCAGGATATTTCACTGATGGAGATGATCTGCCTGATGATGTGAAATATTTGTTCAGCCTGGGTGGCGACGGAACATTTCTGAAATCATTTATGGCAGCAAAAAAGGGGAGTATTCCTCTGGTGGGCATTAACTCGGGGCGGCTGGGGTTTCTCTCTGATATTTCGCGGGACGAAATTGAGAAAGCGCTCAACGACATTCTCGATGGAAATATCTGTATCGACGAGCGTACCGTACTTGAGCTGGAGATTGTAAATAATAACCAATCGGAGATTCAGTATGCCCTGAATGAGATAACTGTTACCCGGCTGGATACGGCATCGATGATTAAAATCCATGCCTACATCAATGGCGAATTCCTGAATACATACTGGGCCGACGGGCTGATCATAGCTACGCCGACCGGATCGACCGCATACTCGCTGAGTGTCGGGGGGCCAATTCTGACCCCGGATTCTGCGAACTTTGTACTCAGCCCCATTGCACCTCATAATCTGACGGTCAGGCCCATGGTTGTTCCCGATCATCATGCCATAACCCTTCAGGTTGAAGGACGCGGACTAAACTTTCTGACTTCAGTCGACTCTAAATCAGAACCCATATATTTCTCCGAATTGCTAAAAATACGAAAGGCTCCTTTTAAAGTTAAGACTGTCAGGCTCAAAGACCATAGTTTCTTTTCAACACTCCGTAATAAACTGATGTGGGGCGCTGATAAACGAAATTGATTTCAGGATAGCTTAACAATTTTTAACCTCTATTTGGGTTTTATAATATGCGTCAGACATGAATATATCAGAATTGTATTACTTTTGTAGCACTTGGAAGGTGTTATGTTCAGAATGTAAATGGTAGTGTCTGAATGATTTATCGAGTGAAAAAACCTTTCGAAAATGCATTTCAATGAAGCAATTAGTGGCAATTTTTTTAATCGGATTTCTGGCAGTTGAAGCGCTTGGGCAACAGAGTGTTGATGTCGGTATTTTCGGTGGAACTGGCACTTATTTTGGCGACATGACAAAGATTGACTTTCAGAAGTCTACCAATCCGGCTTATGGTGGTTTTGTCAGGTTTAATTTTAATCCGAGATATGGATTGAGGTTCAATGTAGTCAACGGAACGATTGGTGCTGAAGGCAAATTTGAGACTTACCCATGGACTTTCAGCAAAAATGTTCTGGATATATCTCTGAATTTTGAATTCAATTTTATGAAATACATCGTGGGCGATAAAACGACTCCGTGGTCGACTTATATTTCAGGAGGTGTTGGCGTACAAAACTATAAGTTTACCATGGATCAGGGTCTTCTGGCTCCGATGGTTCACCCAAGTTATTTTCAGAATGCCGAGATTTCCGGGTCGGTAGTTGCTCCCACGGTTCCGTTTGGATTAGGCGTTAAATACACCCTGAGTAAGCGATGGGGAATCGGGCTGGAGGGAAGCCTTCGAAAAACATTCTCTGATAAGCTGGATGACCTGAACGATCCGCTGAGTTACGTCACTCCGGAAGATATACAGATTAAATATGCCGATCAGACACATAATAACGATTGGACTGCTTATGTTGGTATCCATTTGGTTTATAAAATGATACACGGAAATCAGGAGTGGGAGTTGAAAACTCCGAGAAAGAATATGCTGGACTGGGGAATCTGGAATAAAAACAGAAAGCAATAATCCGAAGTTTTAGATATTTTTGAGCTGAAAAAAATCGGTACGGGATAGTTTAAACGATTTGAAATGTTATTTAAAGACAAACTGATTAAAGATAAAATACCAAAGCACGTGGCCATCATTATGGATGGGAACGGACGTTGGGCAGCACAATTTGGAAATGAACGGACTTTTGGGCACGAACATGGCGTTGAGGCTGTTCGCTCGGTTGTTGAAGGTGCCGGCGAAATTGGAGTCGAGTATTTGACGCTTTACGCGTTTTCTACGGAAAACTGGTCGCGTCCGAAAGAAGAAGTTGATGCCCTGATGGGGCTTCTGGTTCAGGCGATTTCCGAAGAAACCGATGAGCTGCTTAAAAGTAATGTTCGTCTGCGTGTGATCGGTGATGTAAAAAGTCTTCCCCTCAATGTTCAGGAAAAACTAGCCTGGTCAATCGATAAACTTGACTCCTGCACGGGATTAACTCTCGTTCTTGCCCTAAGTTACAGCTCAAAATGGGAAATTGTAGAAGCCGTTAAGCGAATCGCCGAACAGGTTAAATCGGGTAAGCTTGAGCCTTCGGAAATTGATTATGACCTGATGGACTGTTTCCTGAATACATCGGAAATGCCTGATCCGGAACTGTTGATCAGGACAAGCGGCGAATGCCGGATAAGTAACTTTCTACTGTGGCAGATTGCTTACAGCGAATTATATTTCACCCCTAAATTGTGGCCCGATTTTAGGAAAGAAGATTTATTTGAGGCCATTTATGACTTTCAAAACAGAGAACGAAGGTTTGGTAAAACGAGTCAACAATTAGTAAGCTAATCCAATAACGAATAGAATGCAAAAAATAAAATTGTTTATTATTCTGCTGTTAATCAGCGTAAAAGTTTTTTCTCAGGAAGCTGAAAGCGACAGCACAAACTTTTCCATTTATTATTCGAGTCCAAAAGAGTATGTTATAGCAGGCCTTGATGTTCAGGGGATTCGTTATCTCGATACTCAGGTATTGCTGCAAATCTCAGGACTAAGTGTTGGTGATAAGGTAGTTATTCCCGGAGATGCCATTACTAATTCGATTAAAAAACTTTGGAACCACGGTCTGTTTTCTGATGTGAAAATTAGTGCCGAAAAGGTTGTGGGCGATAACATCTGGCTTCGGATTAATCTGCAGGAACGTCCGCGATTGTCTGAAGTAAATTTTAGCGGGGTAACCAAGTCGGAAAAAGATGATATTACCGAGAAGGTGTTACTGCTCAAAGGTAGCCAGGTTACCGATAATCAGGTAAATACGGCTCAGAAGGTGATAAAAAACCTGTTCCTGGAAAAGGGTTTTTTGAATACCGAAGTGAATATTCTTCAGCGCGATGATACCACACAGAACAACAGTGTGATCCTCGACATCAATGTTGATAAGAAAGAAAAGGTAAAAATCAGTGAGATTGTTTATCACGGGAATGAGCACCTTAAAGCAAAAGTTCTCGACGGCTCGATGAAGAAAACGAAGGCAAAAAAAATCCGGAACTTTTTTAGCTCAAAGAAATTCCTGGCAGAAAAATATACAGAAGACAAAATCAACCTGATTAAAAAATATAATGAAAAAGGTTACCGCGATGCCACTATCCTTAAAGATTCGATTACGAAACTTGAGGCTGATCGCGTTCGCTTGGATATCTGGGTCGAAGAAGGAGATAAATACTATTTCAGAGACATCAAGTGGGTTGGAAATACGGTGTATCCGAGCGAGTATTTAAATGCGGTATTAGGTATTAAAAAAGGAGATGTCTTTGATCAGAAGCTCCTCGATAAACGTACGAAAGATGATGAAGATGCAGTAAGCAGCGCATATTTGGATCATGGTTATCTGTTCTTCAGCTTAAATCCGGTAGAAACTCACATTGAAGCTGATTCGATCGATCTGGAAATGCGCCTCTACGAAGGACGACAGGCTACAATTGATAAGATTCTGATTTCAGGAAATACAAAAACCAACGAGCATGTAGCCCGTCGTGAACTCAGAACTCTGCCCGGTGATCTTTTCAGTAAAGCGGATATTATTCGTACGGTACGTGAACTGTCTCAGTTAGGACACTTTGATCCGGAAGCCATTAATCCGGATGTAAGGCCAAAGCCTGAAAACGGAACCGTGGATGTTGAGTATCAGCTTGCCGAAAAGGCTAACGATCAGATTGAGCTTTCCGGAGGTTGGGGAGCTAATATGTTTGTTGGTACGGTAGGTTTAAAATTCTCCAACTTCTCAGTTCGTAACATCCTGAATAAAGAGGCATGGAGACCATTGCCGACGGGAGACGGACAATCGTTGAGCCTGAGGGCACAAACCAGCGGCAAATTCTACAAATCATATAGTTTTACTTTTACCGAACCTTGGTTCGGAGGTAAAAAACCGAATTCGTTTACCGTCTCTTTTTCTCACTCGAAAGTGAACTATTCGGCCAACAGTTCTTCATACGGAGGTTATGACCCTTACGGTGGTTATGGTGGTGGTTATGGTGGTGGTTACGGAAGTGGCTACGGTTATTCTCCTTACGGTTATGGTTATTCTCCCTATGGCTATGGTTATGGCTACGGTATGGGAGGCTATGATTATGGTTCGAATTACAACTACGATACGCAATCAGAAGAAGACGATCAGATACAGATAACCTCGGCTGCAGCTTTGGGGTATGGTTATCGTCTGAGTTGGCCTGATGACTACTTTACCATGTATCATGAAGTTTCGTTCCAGCACTACAAGTTACAGAATATGGCCGGTTATTATTATTTCCTGAATGACGGAACAGGAACCGGCAACGGTGGGTTCAACAATTTCAGCTTTAAAACTGCTTTTGGACGTAACTCTCTGGATAACCCGCTGTATACCCGCCGCGGGTCTAACTTCTCTCTTTCGCTGCAGTTTACTCCCCCTTACTCCTTATGGAACGGGGTTGATTATACCGATCCCAAATTAAGCAATGAAGAACGCTACAAATGGATTGAATATCACAAATGGATGTTCAAGGGCGATTGGTATTCTCCGATATCTAAAAACAATAACCTGGTATTGCATACCAAATTCGAATACGGATTCCTGGGATACTATGACAAGTTGCGTAAATCTCCGTTTGAAGGATTCCGCGTTGGGGGATCAGGGATGTCGGGATACAACCTGTACGGAAGTGATATCGTTTCTTTGCGCGGATATAAAGATTACAGTTTGAGTAATTATTACGGCTCGAATTTGTACAACAAACTATCCATGGAACTCAGGTATCCGGTTATCCTGAAACCATCGTCAACCATTTATGTCCTCGGATTCCTTGAAGCAGGTAATGCCTGGAATAATTTCGACGAGTATAATCCATTTAAACTGCATCGTTCGGCCGGCGCCGGAGTCCGGATCTTTTTGCCCATGTTTGGTTTGATGGGAATTGATTGGGGATACGGATTTGACAAAGTTGCCGGACAGAGTGATGCTGCCGGAAGCCAGTTCCACTTCGTCATTGGTCAGCAGTTTTAATTGAAGTGTTTTGGTCTGGATTTTGATAAACCCTCTGAAGAAACAATTTAAAATATAACATCATGAGGAAACTAGTAATTATTGCAGGAATCATATTGTTTGCAACTGCAGCAACATTTGCGCAAAAATTTGCATACGTCGATACAGAGTATATCCTGGAAAACATTCCGTCATACAAGGCCGCTCAGGAACAATTAGACCAGCTGTCTAACCAGTACCAGAAAGAACTTGAATCGATGCATGCCGAAGTGGAGCAGATGTACAAAGATTTTCAATCAGAAAGTGTACTTCTTTCAGACGAGATGAAACGCAAACGCGAAGATGTTATCATTTCAAAGGAAAAAGAGTACAAAGAGCTGCAACGGAAATATTTTGGACGGGAAGGCGACCTTTTCAAGAAACGGCAGGGGTTGATCAAGCCTATTCAGGACGATATTTTCAATGCCATTCAGGAATTGTCAAACGAAGGCGGTTATGCCGTGATTTTCGACAAAGCGAATGGCATAACATTGATCTATACTAACCCGAAATTTGATCTTTCCGATCAGGTTTTGGCTAAGCTTGGTTATAAAAATTAATATTATAATTTTGTCACAAATAAATTAAATCTAGAAAAGTATGAAAAGTGTTTTCAAAATTTGTGTTTTAGGAATACTGTTGTTTTCAGCTGGTTTTGCCAATGCTCAGGCTCCAAAATTTGGGCATATTGATTTACAGGCTCTCATACAAATTATGCCCGAAAGAGCTGCTGCTGAGAAACAATTCACAGCATATCAGAAGGAATTGGAGGATGCCCTTGGCGTTATGCAGAAAGAATTTCAGACATTATATATGGAATATGCCACTAAAAGAGATTCTTTGACCGAGACGGTAAGAAAACTGAAGGAAGACGATCTGAATGCAAAAAACGAACGTATCCAAACATACCAGCAAACCGCACAGCAGCAACTTCAGGCCAAGCAGGGCGAATTATTAAAACCGGTGTTTGATAAAGCTGAAAAAGCTGTAAAAGATGTTGGCGCTGAAAAAGGATTGATCTATGTGTTTGATATGAGTTCAAGAACTATCCTTTACAATTCGAAGGAAAGTCTTGATCTTCTCCCGTTGGTGAAAACTAAGTTGGGTATTCAATAGTCGCTCAATTCATAAAATAAAGTAAAAAGCCATCTTTTTTAAGGTGGCTTTTTTAATTTTGTTCAAAACTTAGTTAGAATGGACAGTAAACTTCAACCTATTGGTGTTTTCGACTCGGGCTACGGCGGATTGACTATTTTGAAGGAATTCCTGAATGACTTACCCGAATACGATTTTATCTATTTGGGCGATAATGCCCGTGCTCCTTACGGTTCGCGTTCGTTTGAGGTTGTTTATGAATACACCCTTCAGGCAGTGACAAAACTCTTTGAAATGGGCTGCAGTCTGGTGATTTTGGCGTGCAATACTGCATCTGCAAAAGCTTTGCGTAACATCCAGCAAAACGACCTCCCTCATATTGATCCCGACCGGAGGGTATTGGGGGTAATCCGGCCTGCGGTTGAGGCCATTCGAGATTTTACCCGAAATGGTCATGTCGGGATATTTGGCACAACAGGAACCGTACTGTCCAATTCATATCCGATAGAGCTCGAAAAATGGGGCGGGGGAGTTGTGGTCAGAACAACGCAGGAAGCTTGCCCGATCTGGGTGCCTTTGGTTGAAAATAACGAGATCAGTTCGCCGGGAACAGAGTATTTTGTATCAAAAAATGTTCAGAATCTTCTGGCTGCTGATCCCGAAATCGATTCAATCATTCTCGGGTGCACCCATTATCCTCTGCTGCTGCCGGTAATCCGGAAGTTTGTTCCTGAAAATATTAAACTGCTGGAGCAGGGTAAGGTTGTAAGTTCGAAGCTGATTGAATATCTGAATCGTCATCCGGAGATGGATCAAAAATGTTCAAAACACGGAACAGTCAGGTATTATACCACCGAAAATATTGATGTGTTTGAAAAGAATGCAACTACATTTCTCGGGCATAGCATAAAAAGCGAGAAGATTTTATTGAAGTGATTTGATAGCGAGAAACCCCATCAAATGCGCGGTGATTCTACCTTTGGCTATGGCAGCCATCTGCCAGCTTTGACGTTTGTCCGGAGAACGGAGGGTAACGGAATATCCGGCAAAGCCGGTTTGATGGTTACGCAATTACATAAAAATAAAACTCCGGAACATGTATTTACGTTCCGGAGTTTTATTTCGTGTTTATGCTGTTATTATTGCTTAAACAGTTCGTTCAAGCCGTTGAAATAGTCTTCCTCCCAACCTTCGGAGATATTGCGGTAGGCTTCGTCAGGTATGTTGGTTTGATTAACTTCCATGATAGTCCCTTTTTTGTCCGGATGAAGTTTGATTGTCACAATCGACTTTTTGTCGTCTTCCTCTTCACCAAAAAACCACTCCTGAACAATTTTCCGGTCTTTTTCAAATTCCAGGTTGATGCCGCAGATGCTCTCTTCCCACATCGAAAATTCAGTGCCGGGGACTTCTTCCATTACGGCATCCTCACCAGTCC
>JAEUSS010000434.1 GCA_016788685.1 Prolixibacteraceae bacterium
TAGGTTAGTTAGTTTAAGAGAGAAAAGGTAGGACAGAGGTCCTACCTTTTTGTTTTTATACCCGCCGCAAAACCAAAGAAGTCCCAAAGGTTCTCCTGGTTCAGCCTGAAAAGAAACAATCACAATAATATTTAAGCTGAATATACCGGCAAATATTCCCTTCAGCATATAATTTAACGTGGCAAGAACTAGTTTCCGGCTCAACAGCATACACTCCTCCCCGGAAGCGCCTTTTCAGGAAGCTGGCAGATTTATATGTGGATTTCAGAGAGAAATTCCGGGATTATTCAGCTTTGATTTCCCAAAGCCTGACTTCACCATAGGATCCGGCAGCGACAAAGCGGCTATCCGACGAAAAACGGACAAATACCGGGGTCTGGCTCTTCGATTTCACCGGATAGTCATGAAACTGTCCCGATTGTAAATTCCAAACCCTTACAGCACCATAAACTCCGGCGGCAATGAGTTTCCCGTCAGGAGAAAAACAAACGAAACCGGGAGTCTCGTTTTTTAGCCTAACCTCGTAATCCCTGTACTTTCCGGTACCAATTTCCCAGACCCGGACAACTCCGTACAGGCCCGCTGCAATTCTCGCACCTTCCGGAGAAAAACAAACAAAGTCCGGCGTTTCATTTTTTAGTTTGGTCTGATAATCTTTAAAATCAGCCGATTCAATTTCCCAAACTCTTACTGCACCATAAACTCCGGCAGCAATATACTTTCCGTCATTTGAAAACTCTGCATAATTTGGAGTTTCATTTTTGAGATACGCCGGATAGCTCTTCATCGTCTCCTGACCGGCAAGACCAGATGTAAAGCCGGCAAGACACACAATTACAAAAATCAGGGTTCTGCACATACGTTTATTTCTCCGGTTTAATTAGTTAGCACACCATTTATCATCAGGATTTTAAATATAAAAAAAGAACCTGAACAAACCAGTCGCCTACTTTGAGATAAAAACCGGGAATACCGCTTCATTCCAGGCATCAAACTTATTGGATGAAACAATCTTCAGCTGGCGCCGTTCACTGTTCCTGAACCAAATAATGGTGGCATCAGTCGGGTTGGCCGATGTTTTTACTCCGCCTGTAACTTTAACCTGCACCGGCGTTCCGTTATTCACTTCATAGTAAAGTGTCTTCAATGGCGAACTTTCGGGAACCGTTAGCTGACTGGGTGGCAACATGACTGAAGGAGCAGTTTCTTCGTAAAAGAACTTCGAAACATTGTAGGTTATGGTATCCATCCATTGATTCAGTGTTTTATAGTTATCCAGCTCGGGCTCATGCCCCATATCCCGAAGTGAAACTAACCGGTTACGGTTACCCAGCATCTGCAAACGGTCGTGAATGGGCTTTGATCCATACATTTTATCCATCAGCAAACGGTTAACCATTAACGAATTCTGAAACGGGTGATCATATTCGTAAGGCACAATTCCATCGGCAGTTCCGTGTATAGATAAAACTGAAATTTTCTGGTCTTTATCGATAACGTTCAAATCAGAAACAGCTCCCCACATGTTGGCAACCGCTTTAATGGTAAATGATTCGGTGTATTTGTTCCCTGATTCTTCAATCCGGGTAAGCCACCCTTCTTTGGTTGCCTGCTTAATACGCTCAGGGCGTTCATCATTGTCCATAAATGCCACCGCAAGCGATGCTACAGCTCCTGCGCTTGTGCCGCCCACATATACCTGATCCGGGTTAATCCCGAGTCCTTTGGCGTTGTGCGCCAGAAAACGGAGTGCTGCATGCGCGTCCTGAACGGCGCGGTAAGCGCTCAGCTCAACATCGCCGGGTGATAGTTTAAATCCCAACCGGTAATCAATGGAGGCAACCAAATACCCGCGTTTGGCAAGCGAGGTGGCCAAAGACCTTTCGGCAGCCGACTCTTTGCTCCCGATATAGAATGCTCCACCGTGAATAAGCATCACCAAGGGCCTGTTTTTAAATACATCCGTCTTCGGATAATAAACATCGAGCTTCAAATCGAGCAGTTTCGGATCGTTGAACGATTTTACCAGTCCTTTGCTCAGCGTAGTGATGTACGGATCGTCAGAATAAGGCGAACTGGTCCACAAGCCTTTGGCTTTACCGTACAGCAAGTCGCTTTTAACTTCCACATTACTGAAGACTTCTTTCTGATAACGCTCCGATGGTTTTATTTCCACTTCAGGACGGAGAACAAAACTCAGGTCCACCTTCGGGCGCCAAAACAGGAACCGTCTCTTTTTATTCATCAAAGTCAAAGTGCCGTTAAATGTAGAGGCGTCAATATTCGAGGATTTCATTTTCCCGAGATATAAATCAGATTGAAAAACCGGACGAGACTCAGCAGTGTTCAAAGAAAAAGCATGACTTTCTTCTACCCCTTTTCCGCGGCTTAATACAAACTGGCCTTTCGCCATGTCGTTAAAAGTAGTATCAACCAATAAAATCAGCTGATCATTCCCGATTTTTCCATCGTAGATTCCTTTTGTCAGCGATTTACTTTGTACTGCCGACTGAACGGGAAATACCTGTAACAAGATTAACAGGCTGAACCAGAAAGAGCAAATGCGTATGAAATGTGTCATTTTAAAAATTAAATTACTGAAATGAACGCAAAACCTGACGAAAAAGTGCGTTTGATCTGCAAACTGCCCCGGGGATAAAACAGCAACAAGCCCACCGAGTAACAAAGGCCATACAGCCAGCCACCTTTCGGACAAAAGCGTTTCAAAGAAACTCTTGCAAAATTAACTTTTAAGACACAAAAAAACGTGCTCATTTTCAGATTTTCAGCTAACCGTTTAGTCTTTTTTTCTCCTGCCGGCAATACAAAAAACTGATAAAAATGATTTTACAATTCGACAGATCATTTCCCTTTTTTTCTAACTTGCCCCTTCAATAAATTTCAAGATCATGAGGTATTTTTTGTGTCTCATTGGTTTGACAGGAGTTTTAACTTTTATATTCGGGACACAGAATCCTGTTATCGATAAGACTGAAGATAAAGAACTCGCACCTCTGTGCCTTTTTGTCTCCAGCCCATACCCGCCGCTATCCGTCATTGAGCATTCCGGACACGGGTTTACCTTTTTCAACTTTGCACAAACAGATCACCAGAACAAACGAGCCTGGAACTTATATTCCAGAAGTGGTATTTTTCTTTCGTTTTTGAATGTTTCATCCTTTAACAAGTCACTCCCCTGCCGCCATAAGAGCACCAGCATTTTTCTGCTTTTCCATTATTCCTTGTCTTTGTGGGAAGTCTTTCGGTGTTGAAGCATTTGCAGGTGTTATAACGATTATTCACTCTAAAAATGTCTCAACCCGTTAGTCATGGGTTGTTTATTCAATTAATAATTACCCAATAAAAACACAACTGTCTTATGATATCCGGACAAATAATTCCCCTGATTTTCGGGATCCGCCCTGAATTTATTCTTTTTGCGCTCACTCTTCTTGGAGTAGCTTTGTTTCACCGCCACACCTTAAAAGTAGCCCTGATCGGATTAACATCTATCCTGATTTTTAAATTTATTGCTATTCCAGACTTTAACCTGTCTGAACACCTGTTTGGCCATGTCCCGATGGCCGACCAGATTATGAGCAAAGAAATGCGTGTGGGCGAATGGAGTATTTTACTGAATTTGCTCGGGCTTTTGATTGGTTTCTCTTTGCTGTCGAAGCATTTTGAAGAATCAAAAGTTCCTGAGTACTTGCCTGACTTGCTCCCGAACGACTGGAAAGGTCCGCTTTTTTTACTGGTCGCCGTTTTTGTGCTGTCCTCATTCCTCGACAATATTGCTGCCGCACTAATCGGAGGAACCATTGCCCTGGGTGTTTTTAAAAGAAAGGTTCACCTCGGATATATCGCAGCCATTGTTGCAGCCAGTAATGCCGGAGGTTCGGGCAGTGTTATCGGCGATACCACCACCACCCTGATGTGGATTCAGGGCGTTCACCCGTTCAATGTTATCCATGCCTACATTGCAGCATTCGTGGCTCTGGCATTTTTTTCGGTGTTTGCTTCGCGTCAGCAACACAAATATCAGCCAATCCAGAAAGATGCCAGCCCCGACATCAGGATTGACTGGGGAAGAATCGGAATTGTTGCAATGATCCTTTTGCTGACCATTCTTACCAACGTATTTTTCGATTTTCCGGCACTGGGTGTCTGGGTAGCCATTCTGATTGGCGCCATCATCCGAAAGACCGACTGGTCTGAAGCTAAACACTCGATCAGTGGCTCAATCTTTCTGATCTCGCTGGTCACCTGTGCATCGTTAATGCCTGTGGATGAATTACCTGCAGCTTCGTGGCAAACAGCATTCTCCCTGGGCTTTATTTCATCTGTTTTCGACAATATTCCACTCACTAAACTGGCGCTTGAACAAAATGGGTACGACTGGGGCATGCTGGCGTACGCAGTAGGTTTCGGGGGCTCGATGATTTGGTTCGGATCATCGGCCGGAGTAGCCATCTCAAACAAATTTCCGGAGGCCAGATCGGTGTTCTCCTGGATAAAGGCCGGATGGCATGTGACTGTTGCATACGTCCTCGGGTTCTTTGTTTTACTGTTTCTGCTAGGCTGGGAGCCTCAGACCATCCAAAAGAAGGGGAATCCGGAAAACACAAGGCCGGCAACTGAACAGCAAGTCACAGGCAAATAAACCCGAAACAACTGACGGTGACGACAAACAAAACGGGTTTATCGGGAAGGCTGACAACCAGATTTGCCAAAGGAAGCCTCTGTTCTGCAGTAAAATCGACCCGAACAAACCCGTTTTGTCTGAATTAAAATTTGTAACCTTGCATACCAATTAAACTAAAACAATAAATCATGAAGAAACTTACCACTGTCATCTGCCTGATTCTGATTCTGGCGCTTTCGGGCATTGCTCAAGACTCAAAAATTAACGTGCTTGCTTTTTCGAAAACCTCCGGGTTCAGGCACAGCTCTATTTCTTCAGGACTGAAAATGTTGAGCGATCTGGCTCAGGAGCGAAAATGGATTTTAACCGCCACCGAAAATGCCGACCTGCTCACTCCCGGATTCCTGAAAACTTTTGATGTCGTTGTTTTCCTGAATCCTACAATGGATGTACTGAATGAGCAACAGCAAAAAGATTTTGAAGCATTTATGAATACCGGAAAAGGGTTTGTGGGAATACATGCCGCTGCCGACTGTGAATACGACTGGGCCTGGTATGGCCAGTTAAACGGCGCATATTTCAAAACTCACCCCAAAGCACAAACGGCTACGGTGATTTTTGAAAATACCGACCATCCGACCATGGCGCCTTTCAAAGGAATGCAAACCTACCGTACCTTCGACGAATGGTATTCGTTTAAAGAAAATCCACGGGCAAAAGTTAAGGTCCTGGCCCGCTTAGACGAAACCTCACTGGACGAAGCGACCCTGAAAGAAGAAAAATGGAAAATGGGCGACCACCCGCTAATCTGGTACCAGGAAATGGGCCAAACCCGCTCCTATTACACCGTATTTGGCCACACGCACGAAGCATTTCAGGACCCGAAAATAAAAGAACACATCGGCTGCGCAATCGACTGGGCCGCCAAACGAAATTAAGCTGGGGTCACGATTATCAACCTTCGGTATTCGAAAATGGGTTAATGATTACACGAGTAAT
>JAEUSS010000492.1 GCA_016788685.1 Prolixibacteraceae bacterium
ATTACGTTTTTCTTTGAATTAGAAAATGAAGGTAGTAAACTTCAGGAATCCCAGTTGACAATTGAAATTACTAAAAACAGTGGTAGGGCCCACCGCCTTTATCAGAAGATCGTTACCATTGATATTCTTCTCGACAAAAAATTTGGTATAAAGAATGATGGCGGGTATGCTTCAAGTGCCGCAAATATTTTAAATGACACTTTCTTTAGAAAGTATGACTTTGTAGTTGATGCAATGAGCTACGAACAAAAGAAACAATTCAACGACCAGCTTAAACAAGCTATCGAATCATTCCAGGATATATTCTTTGAGCGGTTTAAAATCCTTTCCAACCAACTGGATACTTATTCTCCCCAGTAAAACCCCAGTAAATACACGTGTTGTAGGGTAAAACCTCCAATAAGTATCCACTAAATATCCGGTATTTATCCGGTAACAAATTACTTTACACACTCACAGTAATAAAAAAACCACTCGTAAGTGGTTAAACTTCAAACAGTTTCAGGCTGTTCAAAAACAATCAAAAAGGTAACATTTTATTTTAGCCCCCACAGTTCGTATTGTTATCAGGCTGGTTATGAGTCGCAATTTGTTGCTTTGTCGAAAGAAGTCATCGATTCGTTTTTTGATTATATCCTGAAGGAGTTTGCCGGGAGGCGAAAGTACATTACCATTTTTGGCGGTGAACCATTCCTGAATGCCCCTCAGCATAAAGAGAATATCGCATACATCATACAGGAGGCTGCCCGGAATAATCTTGAGGTTGCGGTGGTTACGAATGGTTATCACCTTCAGGAATATATGGAAATACTGAAGTCGGGTAAGATCAGAGAAATTCAGGTAACCCTTGATGGCACGCGCGATATACATAACAAGCGCCGTTTCCTGAAAGGAGGCGATGCGACGTTTGACCGGATTGTTTCGGGAGTTGATTTGCTTTTGGAAAATCAGATTCCGGTCAACCTTCGTATGGTCGTTGACCGGCAGAATATTTCCAATCTGCCCGATTTGGCAAAGTTTGCTATTGGAAAAGGCTGGACCTCTTCGGCATTGTTCAAGACCCAACTGGGACGAAACTATGAGCTGCATGAGTGTCAGGCCAATCAGCAGAAACTGTATTCGAGGCTCGAATTGTACCAGGATTTGTATGCGTTGCTGAAAGAATTCCCGTACATCAGTGAATTTCATCGACCGGCTTTTTCAGTTTCGAAATTCTTGTTTGAACAGGGAGAAATGCCTGCGCCGCTTTTTGATGCCTGCACCGGGACCAAAACCGAATGGGCATTCGATTTCACCGGAAATATATATGCCTGCACAGCCACTGTCGGGAAGCACGGTGAGAGTCTGGGCACGTTTTATCCTGAAGTGAGGAAAGATGCTGAAGCTGTTGAGGAATGGCAGGAACGCGATATTTTATCGATAACGAAATGCCAGAGTTGTAACCTGAGCCTGATTTGCGGCGGGGGCTGCGCATCAATGGCTAAAAACTATAACGGATCGCTTAACAGTCACGATTGCCGCCCTGTAAGTGAATTACTCGGGTTGGGAATTGCGCATTATTTTAATGAATAGAAGGCAAATCAAAAATCAACAACCATGAAAGAAATCAGCGCCTCCGAATTTGATCAGGAAGTTTTAAAAGGTGAAAATGTTCTGCTGGATTTTTATTCGACCGAATGTCCGCCCTGTGAAGCACTTTTCCCGAAACTAGAATCGCTCGAACCGTTGTTTAAAGGTGAAATCAAATTTGTAAAAATCTTTCGTCAGGGAAACCGTGAGCTGGCAGATCAGCTGGGAGTAAAATCTTCGCCTACATTGTTGTTTTTTCAGGACGGGGAAGAGGTTACGGGCAGACTTTCAGGAGGAATCAAACGCTCCGAAATTGTGCGCGAGTTAAAACTGATCCTTGGGAAAGAGAAGGTGAATCAGATTATTTCGTCGCAGAAGCCGATTACCACAGATGTTGACGTGGCTATTTTGGGTGCTGGCCCGGGCGGATTAACAGCCGGCTTGTATCTGTGTCAGGCCAAGATAAATACGGTTTTAGTGGATGTTGCTCTTCCCGGAGGAAATGTATCGACCACTCATGTGGTCTCGAATTACCCCGGATTTATTGATCCTCAGCCAGGTTATATGCTGTCGCACAATATGTCGGAGCAGACCAAGCGCTGCGGAACGACCTATAAGGTAGCCGTTGATGTAACTCATGTCGACCTTCAGAAAAAAGAAATCATGATCGACGGGCAGGAAACCATTCGTGCCAAACGAATTATTATAGCTACCGGAACTTCTCCCAACCGTATCGGTATTCCGGGCGAACTGGAATATAAAGGGCAGGGTATTTCGTATTGCGCCACTTGCGATGCCAAGTATTTTGTTGACAAGGAAGTGGTGGTAATCGGAGGAGGAAATTCAGCCATTGAAGAAGCTGATTTCATTTCGAAGTTTGCTTCAAAAATTACCATTGTTCATCAGTTCGACCAGTTGCAGGCCAACAAAACGGCTCAGGAAAAAGCATTTGCCAATTCCAAAATTTCATTCTTGCTTTCGCACGAACCACGAGCCTTCAGGAAGATCGGCGACAAAATGGAGGTAGAGGTAGAGAACCTGAAAACCAAAGAAACGAAGACTTTGACGACCGATGGGATTTTTGTTTTTATCGGGCAAAAACCAAACCTGGAAATGTTCGGCGGACAACTTGAACTGGATCAGTGGGGATACATCAAAACCGATGAAGACAAGCGCACGAACATCAACGATGTGTTTGCAGTTGGCGATGTAACCAGTAAAAAATACCGGCAGATTACCACTGCAATTGCTGACGGAACCATTGCAGCCATTGCGATTACACGAGAGATCGGATAGTTTTTAAAGGTTAATATAGATTCATTAAGTTCCGGCATTCATTTTCCTGAAAAAAGAAAATGGAGCCGGAATTTTTTTTTTGAATTCTTGTTTTTTGAACTTTAATCATTAACTTTGTATTTCAAAGTACTTTTAAATGAAAGCAAACTTATCCAACCCCAAAGAAGATCTTCAGGCCATTCGTGAATTCATGGAACGGTCGTCAAAGTTTTTGTCGCTCAGTGGCTTGTCTGGTATTTTTGCCGGACTCTGTGCTTTGATTGGCGCCGCTTTTGCCTGGTTTGTCATTCTCGGCTCGGGAAGCTTGTTTTACGACGAGTATTTGTGTAGTGTCGGCGCTTCGCCTTTTAATCAGGTAACTATAAGCCTGACTATTGACGCGATCATCGTTTTGGGAACAGCAATCCTGGGAGCTTTTTATTTTTCGTGCCGGAAGGCCCGAAAAAGCGGGCAGAAACTTTGGACTAGCTCAACCCGCCGTTTGTTGTGGCATCTCTCGATCCCCCTGGTTGCCGGAGGAGTATTTGTGATGATTCTGATCTTCAGGAATAGTGTCGATTTAGTAGCATCCGCAACGCTTGTTTTTTATGGATTGGCGCTGGTTAATGCCGGGAAATTTACCCTGGGAGAGATACATTACCTGGGGCTGACTGAAATTCTGTTGGGCATACTCGCCGGAATTTTTGTTTCTCACGGACTGCTGTTCTGGACTCTGGGGTTTGGTCTGATGCATATTGTTTACGGTACGGTGATGTACTACAGGCATGAAAGGTAAAAATGGTATCGGATGAAGGGACAGGGGAAAGGCCGGATAAACTCCGGAACGGTGAGCTAAAAACCGACTCATCATCCGAATTTTAAGGTTTGAGTAAATCGTTAAATAGCTAATATACAGGTGAAAAATCCAATTTCTAATCTTCAGAAGGTATTTGAAAGCCGCATCCGGCTTGGAATCATGTCGGCATTGGTGGTGAACGATACACTCGATTTCAATGCCCTGAAAGATTTACTTGAAGTAACTGACGGGAATCTGGCAAGCCACCTGAAAGCTTTGGAACAGCAAGAAATTATTATTGTTTCGAAGCAGTTTGTGGGGCGGAAGCCCAGTACAACTTACCAAGCGACAGATCATGGAAAGAACCTGTTCCGTCAGCATCTGGCAGCGCTGGAAGTGCTTATCGGCAATCAATAATTTTTTTACCTATAAACTTTGCATTTCAAAGTACTTTTAATTTTTTAAAATTATGGAAACAAAAGGTATTCAACAATTCATGAACAGTTACAGTGTGAAGATGATTATCGTTTCGGGGCTTGCAATCCTCTTGCTCATCCCTTCGTTCTTAATTCAGGACGTTATCCGCGAGCGGATTGCCCTGAGCGAAAACGTAAAAAATGAACTTTATGCCCAATGGGGCGGAAGGCAAGTCGTAGCTGGCCCGGTGCTGAATGTGCCGTTTACCGTTCAGGAGAAAAGTGAAAGCGGGCAGGGGATGATTGAACGGAAAGGAATTGCCCATTTTTTGCCTGAAACGTTAAAAACAGACGGAATGCTGGCTCCGGAGAAACGGAAACGGGGAATTTACGAAGTGGTGGTTTACGAAGGACTCATTAAACTGAAAGGCTCTTTTGTGCAACCGGAGGTCTCGCAGCTGGACATTCCGGATGGGCAATTTAATTGGGATGCGGCTTACTTTACCATTGGTATTTCGGATATGCGGGGAATTAAAAATCTGCCGGAACTGGTTGTAAACGGACAAAAATGTAAGGTGGACCCGGGCGTGGGCGATACCGATTTGTTCCAGTCGGGGATTACAGTGAAGGCAAACGGCATGGATTTGAAGCAACCGATGAATTTCGAGATCGAACTGGCTCTGAACGGTTCGGAAGATTTTTCGGTGGAAGCCCTGGGGAAAACTTCGGAAGTGTCGTTAAAATCAGATTGGGCACAGCCTAGCTTTTCAGGAGTATTTCTTCCGACGGATCGGACTGTCACTGCCCGTGGTTTTACAGCCAATTGGCAGGTGACTCACCTGAACCGGAATTTCCCGCAGCAGTGGGCGGATAAAAAGTTTAATACGCACGAGGCCAAGTTGGGTGTTGAGCTGCTTATCCCGATTGACCATTACCAGAAATCGATGCGCTCGGTGAAATATGCCATTCTTTTTATCGCGCTTAATTTCATTATTTTCATTTTTATCGAGATCAAAAGCAAAACCCGGATTCATCCTTTTCAGTATTCACTGGTTGCTTTTGCTCTTCTTATCTTCTACGCGCTGCTCACTTCCATTGGCGAACAAACCGGTTTTAACCTGGCTTATCTGATCTCGGCGGTGGCGGTAACCTCGCTGATTTCGTGGTACGCGTTCAGTATCCTGAAGGACAGGCGCATGGTTGCCTGGGTAACGCTTTTGCAAACGGGGCTGTACTTGTTTTTGTTTACTATTTTGCAGTTGCAGGATTATGCACTGCTCGCCGGAAGTGTCGGATTGTTTGTGATTCTGGCTATTATCATGCGGGCCTCGCAGCAAATCAAATGGTATGCGGAAGGGTAACCTGGCAAGCAACGGAATTCCGGTCTCCAGTCTACAAAAGGAGGCCGGAATCTTTTCGTATTGTGGCGGTTTTTTACAGTCCATTAAAGACCGAAGTGAAAATCTGTATGTTTGGCCTGAAATTTTGTTTTATATTTGACTGTACAAGTTTTTTGTTTGCAGTAAATTACCCGTTATAAAATTCAGAATAATGAGTACAAATCAGGACATTTATCCCGTTGTTGTTTTCGAGGGAAACGACTGGGAAGCATCAATGGTAAAGAGCCTGCTGAATAACGCCGAAATTGAAGCCTTCCTGAAAGATGAAAAAATGGGAGTCCTTGCGCCCTGGAATGTTGCGGGTGGCGGCGCCGGTTCTGTAAAAGTTATTGTTGCCGACACCGATCTGGAAAAAGCCAGGGAAGTTGTTGCTGAGTTTGAAAAAACGCAAAAATAGGGAAACGGTAAATCAGTTTGGTCAGCCTGCGGGCTTCTTTTCATTAATCAGAGATCACATTCACTTCGCGATTCAGGGTTACTCCAAACTTTGAAAAAACCGATTGCCTGATTTCTTCCGAAAGATCGAAAATTTCTTTTCCGCTGGCATTTCCGTAGTTAACAAGCACCAGTGCCTGTTTTTCGTGCACCCCTGCATCTCCGCGCCTGAATCCTTTCCAGCCGCACTGTTCGATGAGCCAGCCGGCCGCCAGCTTTGTCCGGCCATCAGGAGCCGGATAATGGGGCATCGCCGGGTGAACCTTCAGGAGTTGTTCTGCCGCCGACGATTCTACAACCGGGTTCATGAAAAAACTTCCGGCATTACCGTAAATTTTGGGGTCGGGTAATTTTGATTCGCGGATGCGGATTACGGCTTTCCGGATATTCCGGAGGGTGATGTCACCCAGCTTTTCGGTTTCTGCTTTCAGGTCGCCGTAATTCAGGATAAACTCCGGAAATTTATCGAGTTTAAAATTCACGCTGGTAATGATAAACCGGTTTTTCAGTTCGTTTTTGAAAATGCTGTTGCGGTAGGCATACTGGCAATCGGCTGCATCAATCGTATACTCGGTCTGGGTTTCCAGATCGAATCCGGTAACCGATTCGATGCGGTGCTGAATTTCAGTTCCGTACGCGCCGATATTTTGCACCGCTGCGGCACCTACTTTACCCGGAATGAGCGATAAGTTTTCGATTCCTCCCCAGCGGTTAAACACCGCGTATTCGACCAGATCGTCCCACACTACACCGGCACCCGCTTCGAGCCAGATGTTGCTCCGGTCTTCGTGCACAATCGTTATTCCGGGAATGTTCGGATTGATGATTAAGCCAGGAAAATCATTCACGAACAACAGATTACTTCCTTCGCCCAGGATAAGAACAGGCAGTTTCTTCCAGTCGGTGCTGGTTTCTATGTAGCCTTGCAAATCTTCGGTTTCAGTAAACTCAAAATAGTGTCTGGCGGTGGCTTCGGTGCCGAATGTATGTTGTTTCCGGAGCGGAAAATCGGAGAATGAGCGGATCATTTGAATTATTTTTGGCAAATATAGCAGAAGATCGCGCCATTTCCTTTAACTTGGTATAACGAACCAACAGAAATTAGCCTTGAAAAAAGTTTCTCTCAGTGTAATCAACGATTTGGTAACCGACAATCGGGTGCACAAAGTTGCTGTCAGTTTGC
>JAEUSS010000507.1 GCA_016788685.1 Prolixibacteraceae bacterium
AAATGCTGTTCGAAAAAGCACCTGTCGGCTATCAGTCACTCGATGTAAACGGATACTTGCTCGATGTAAACGAAACGTGGCTGGAATTGATGGGTTACCCCAAAGACGAAGTGCTCGGATGCTGGTTCGGCGACTTTCTGACTCCCGAATATCTTGAGGTCTTCAAAAAACAATTTCAGGAATTTAAGTCGTCAGGTAAAATTCATGCCGAATTTGAAATGAAAAAAAAGGATGATTCCGTTGTAATCATTCAGCTCGATGGCCGGATCGGGCACACGTCCGACGGCATTTTCAAACAGGCACACTTCGTTTTGTCCGACATCTCTGAACGGCTGAAAACCCAAAAAGCCATTGCCGACGAGCGAATTCTGCTGCGCACTTTAATCGATAACATTCCGGATTTGATATATGTAAAAGATGCCGCGGGGCGAAAAATAATCTCGAATAAAGCCGACCTTCATTTGCTTGGCCTGAAACACGAAAAACAAGCCCGGGGCAAAACTGATATCGAACTGTGGGGCAAAGAAATCGGTGAACAAACCTACCGCGATGACTTATCTGTTATTCAATCGGGCAAGCCGATAATCAACAAGCTCGAAATTTTTCCTGATAAGACCGAAGGTGACAGGTATTTCTCGACTACCAAAATTCCGCTGATCAACGATTCGAACCATATTGTCGGAGTAGTCGGAGTAGGCCATGACATCACCAAAGAAAAACGAACCGAACAAAAAATCATCCAGCTGTCGAAAGGGATAGAGCAAAGTCCGGCCAGTATCGTTCTGACCAATACGCAGGGAAACATTGAATATGTCAATTCAAAATTTTCTGAGATTACCGGCTACACCTTTGAAGAAGCCAAAGGAAAAAATCCGAGGATTCTGCAGTCCGGATTCACCTCTGCAAGTGAATATAACCGGCTTTGGCAAACGATAACTTCAGGAAACGAATATCGTGGCGAGATGCAGAACAAGAAAAAAAACGGGGAACTTTACTGGGAATCGGTTCAGATCTCTCCTATCCGCAACGAAAATGGCAAGATCACCAGCTACATGGCCATCAAAGAAGACATCACCAACCGAAAAAAAGCCGACCTTGAGATTCGTAAACTTTCCGTTGCCATCGACCAGAATCCGGCATCAGTAATGATTACCGATACCCGCGGAATTATCGATTATGTGAACAACAAATTCATCGCAATCTCCGGCTATACCAGACAAGAGCTGATAGGGAAAGTCGTCAGGATTTTAAAACCCGGACACACGCCAGAAAAAACCTACATCGAAATATGGAACAGCCTGCTCTCCGGAAAAGAATGGAGAGGCGAGCACCAAAACCGCACGAAAAGCAAAGAGAAATACTGGGAATCCGTTCTGATCTCACCGATCAAAAATCAGGAAGGTAAAGTCACCAATTATATTATCCTGAGTGAAGACATCAGCGAAAGAAAAAAGATGGAGAAAGACCTGATTTCGGCTAAAGAAAAAGCTGAAGAAAGCGACCGCCTCAAATCGGCTTTCCTGGCAAATATGTCGCACGAGATACGTACGCCCCTGAACAGCATCCTCGGGTTCTCCGACTTGCTGAACACCCCTGATCTGGATCGGGAAACCAGAAAAGAATTTACCAACCTGATTTGTTCAAGCGGCAACAATCTGCTTGCCATCATTAACGACATCCTGGATATCTCGAAGATTGAAGCCGGCCAGATTACCCTGACTATGACTGAGTTTTCGGCAAAGCAGTTGGTCACCAAAATACAAAAAGAGTATTCGTTCAAAGCCAAATCCAAAGGAATTGAATTGAAACTGGCTTATTCTCCCGATCACGATCTGATCATTTTAAGTGACGAAGCCCGAATCAAGCAGGTCCTGATCAACTTTATAGGCAACGCATTGAAATTTACGGAATCGGGATACATCGAAATCGGAGTTACGCTGATTGAGAAGAACATTCAATTTCATGTCAGAGACACCGGCATCGGAATCTCCAAAGACTATCACGAGAAAATATTTGACCGTTTCAGGCAGATTGAATCTGCACAGACCAGAAGATACGGAGGTAACGGACTGGGTCTGGCGATTACTAAGAACCTGGCCGAATTGCTTGGCGGCAGAATCAGACTGGAGTCTGAGCCCAATTTCGGATCGACTTTCTTCTTCACCTTACCCGAAGACTTTCTGATAAAATAAAACGCAACTTCGGTTCACAGCACGGTTTTACCAGAAACACGAATGGGAACAATCCGTCAGGACAGTTCCCATTCACTTTCGGATCGCCCGAAGGGCCTCCTTGGTGCCAGACTACGGTTATTTAAACCGGCTGTTTGATCGGGCCTTTTCGGCCTTTGCTCCCAGCCTTACACTTTCAGACCTTGCCTGTTACAGCAAAATCTTCCGGTTGTCCGCCCGATTCGTTCTTTCGAATAAATCTTCACGGACGAAGCCTCAGGTCTGTCATCTCCTTCCGGTCTTGCGATCAGAGGTTTGATGAAAAGCTTCTGTTTATCCGAGGATCAACGTTCGCTTTTGTCAATCTTCCGGAACCGGAGTTCCTTCTGACTTCCACCTTCCTGAACCAACTCATTCCTGAACTTTTGACAGTCGATTTCTGCGTTGATGAACTTCGAAAGCAAGCTTTCCAAGTTCGGGCTCCAACTCGTCCCAAGTGCGGATCCGAAAATCCGGATGATCAGGTTTAAAATCCGCTTAAGGATTCAACTCCTTCTCCACTCGTTCAGAGCAGTTTTTTATCGCTCGTCTGATGAAATAAAAATACAACTTCCGGAGTATATAAATCAAACATTTTTAGGTGTTTAAACAAACAGCGTATCATTCGTGCTTATCAACAATTGTTTACAACCTGTTTCGCTGTATTTTCTTCGTCTGCCAACGGCTTTGCAGATGGCAATCAAATCATTTTCAGAGTTATCAACACTAAAAGCCAGTCCGGAATATTGGTTTTTATTCCGTTTTCTGAATCAGAAATAAGCATTCATGCCTGATTTTTCCGTTTGGCTGAAGTGTCCGGCGTAAGAAAATGCTCCTTTTCAGAAAAAACTTATAAAAAGAAGGATATTTAAAAAGGTCACAATGACGCCAATGAAAAGCATTAACGAGGTCGTGAATTTTGAATTGACGTATTTACCCATCACTTTTCGGGAGGAAGTCAGGTAAATCTGCAAAAAAATGGTGACCGGAAGCTGGATGCTCAGGATCATTTGCGAGATGATCAACGCCTTGAACGGATCGCCGATCACAAAAATAAGCAATAGTGCAACCAACAGCGAAATGGCTATCCCGAGGCGGCTGTGATTGTCTTTTACGTCAAAAGGCTCGCTGAACAATCCGGCAAAAATGCTGCCGCCTGCCATTCCTGAAGTAATTGAACTGGCAATTCCGGCAAACAGCAACGCAATGGCAAAAACAACTCCGGCATTGTTCCCAAGCAGCGGCCCCAGCATCGATTGAGCCTGCTCCAGCTCGCCGACTTTTACGCCATTGGCGTAAAATGTGGTTGCGGCCAGAATAATCATCGAACTGTTGATGGCCCACCCGATAAGCATCGAAACGAGGGTATCAACGAACTCATAATCGAGCTGTTTTTTTATCACCTCATCATTTTCAAGATTCCATTGCCGGCTTTGAATAACTTCGGAATGCAGAAACAGATTATGAGGCATTACCACTGCGCCCAAGACACTCATGATAATCAGAATCGATCCTTCAGGAATAGAAGGCACCACCCAGGCAATACCGGCCTGAACCCAATCAATTTCAACCAGGCTCAGCTCATATAAAAAGGACAAACCTATGATTGAAACAAAGGCTATGATTATTTTCTCGATAATGGCATATGAATTGGTAAACAACATAACTCCGACAAAGAGCACCACCAGAATAGCTCCCGCCGGAATCGGAATACCGAAAAGCATCTGAAGGGCAATCGCCCCTCCCAGGATTTCGGCCAATGAGGTTGATACCGAAGCAACCATCGCCGACCCAAGTATAGTCCGCGATAACCAGGCCGGCGTATATTTGGTTGCAGCTTCGGATAAGCAAAGCCCGGTAGCAATACCCAAATGGGCCACATTATGCTGAAGAATGATAAGCATAATCGTTGACATGGTAACCATCCACAACAACGTGAAGCCAAAATCTGCTCCGGCCGCAATGTTCGAAGCCCAATTTCCCGGATCAATAAAACCAACTGTAACCAACAAACCCGGCCCAATGTATTTGAGAAATTTTAGTATCCCAAAAGTTGGTTTGTGGTTCTTGTTGTCGATATTCTTAAACAATGAAAACATACTTTTTGCTAACGTTAAAACTAACGCATAAAGATATACAATCTAAGCGTTCAAATTACCGAATGCTTATGACAAGCTGTTTTGATGATAAAAAGATAATAACCAGTGCCCTTTCCTGATCAGTCCAAAGGCCTTGCTGATACGCCTTTTTTATCGGAAAGAAACCTTAAATTTGGGCTCCGGAATATCAGAACGAAGCTGGGCAAGGCATGACAACCGATTCCCGGCATCCTCCGGATACTTAAAACCCAAATTCTCTCGTTAATCTGAAAAAGATACATCAGCTTGATCAGCTCCGGAAGCGGAGAAACACGAAGCATTTATCCGAACAGCTATGAAAAAATCAGGAAAAGCATTAGCAACAACAGTCCTTGCCTTTTTAATGACAGCCTTGTTCATCAATACGGCATCAGCACAAGGGATATTAACCGGCTTTGTTGTCGATGATGAATTTAATACACCCATCGAGAAAGCTGTCATCACCATTCCCGGAACGTTAATCAGCGTACTAACCGATCACCAGGGAAAATATTCGTTAAGAATGGCTGCGGGCGACTATTTCCTGGAAGTAAACTGCCCCGGGTTTTACGGAAGGCAGTACAACATGACGGTTACCGACGACATCACCACCCCGATGTTTGTTATCAAACTGAAGCCCAACACTGTGGGACGAACCATGCAGCGCCAGATAACTTCGTATGAAAACAAAAGACAGTTCCCCCAGGGAATCGAAGATTTTTCGGTGTGGAAAGTAGCAGAACAGACCGGAAATCAAAATTTCAACGAACTGTTACGGACACTTCCTTCGGCCGGTTTTTTTAGCAACGGAAGCGGATTTAACGATTCAGGCATTGCTTTCCGGGGAAATCAAATTAGCCAGACTGGTTACACTTTCAATGGTATTTTGCTGAATAATCCTGAAACCGGATACGTGGGTTCCCCGATGCTCTCGGGACTGACCGACTGGGCCGGACAAATACAGGTAAGCAGCGGTCAGGCTGCCAATCAGCACGGGCAAACCCAATCCGGTGGGCTGATCAATATTCTTTCTTTCTTGCCGCGAGAAAAACCGGGAGCAGAAATATTGGTCAATTACGGGAATAATGGTTTCCTGAAGACTTCGGCAACCGTTCATTCAGGCCTTTCAAAGAAAAAGATGGCGTCCTTCGTTCAGGTTTCAAGGACTTCAGGAGACGGACTGGCACAAAACACCGCATTCGGACAATACAGCTTTTTTATCAACATCCACAAAGAACTGAATCATTTTCACACCTTGGTGCTGAACCTGAACGGGGTGATGCAACAGCACGACAAGAACATGCCCGATTCGGTTGGCAGTTATAACCGCTACGGAATTATGTACAACCGTAACTGGGGAAAACTCAATGAAAAAAACTTGTCGTGGAGCACCAACTACGGAAGAAGTCCATTGATCAGCCTGACACATTTCTGGCAACCACGAGTAAAAACACACGTCACCACCCAGATCTTCGCACAGTTTAACCGCTCGGCCCAGCTTGTGCCCAATGCACCGGACAACACCGAAATTCCCCGGGATTCAGAAGGACTGGTTTTATTTGACGACATTCGCGGGTCGAACAACGGATCAGATGTTACTGAAACCGGAATCATCCGGCTACCTGATGCCTATGGAAGATTTATCATCTCAGGAACCTCCGGAATAACCACCTTAGCAGCTATTGACAGCGAAGACCGGTTTGGTCTGCGGTCGGTTTTAACTCACCGGTACAGCAAAAAACTTAGTTTGAGCAGCAGTATCAACCTCGAACATTATCGGGGCAACCATTTTGGCGCTGTGCATGACCTGCTCGGAGCCAGCCGTTACACCAGCCTTTCTGACGTTAACCGGCCTGACGGATATCCTGCAGAAAAGCTCTTCGAAACCGGATTCTTCCCGTCCTTCAATTCGGCCGGCCAAACTGCGTATTCATACCTGTCGTCTATTCAGTCTGGGGAGTTTTCAATGCGGCTGAACTACCAGCAATCCGGATTTTACTGGTATCTGGAGGGCACAGCTTCGCTTCAGAACCTCCGGAGAACCGATCGGTTTAACTACTTGGCTACTGCCCCTGACCGCCGAACCAAATCCGAACTTTTACCCGGAGGGCATGCACAATCCGGTATCCGGATCAATTTTCTGAATTACCATTCTGTTCATCTGCGAAGTTCGTACGGATCATATCAACCTTTATTTACAACGGTTTTCCCTTCAGGAAACAACTGGAAAAACCAGGGAGCAGCCAACGAACAGGTTTGGGATGCTGAATTGGGATACACCATCTTCAGCAGAAGATTAAAAGTGGAAGCTCTGGTTTACCGCTCACAAATCACAAACCGAAAAATGGCCAGGTACTCCAACCTGAACTCCGGGGACATGTTCGGACTGGTAAACGAGCTGGCCGAACTGCATCAGGGCATTGAGTTGAAAAGCTCATACAAAATCAACAACAACCTACAAGTCAACCTGAACGGTGCTTTAGGCGACTGGAAATATACGAAAGACGCAAAAGCCCAAATTTACAACCCCGATAACCAGCAAACTGCCACCAATGAACTTTTGCTAAAAGAAGTGGCTGTTTCCGGCGCTCCTCAACTGCATTTTTTTGCAGAAGCAGACTATCGCTGGCTCCACAATTTTTATGTCCGCCTGAACTACTCCCGAAGCGATCGGATTTACGCGCCGTTTGGTTTGTATGATTTTAAGAACCTGGCCGACCGGAATGACTTTAAACATTGGAAATTACCGGCCTGGCAACTGTTGGGTGCCAGTGGAAATTATCTCGTTAAAATCGGGAAATCACAAACATTAAACCTCATTTTCGGGGTAAATAATATCCTGAACACCGAATACATTGAACAGGCCTTTACAAATATTCCTGAAGGAAATGCCGGGTATACCGGCAATCAGGTCTACTACGGTACCGGGAGAACCTGGTTCGCGGGCATAAAGTGCCAGTTTTAGATTTTCGGTCGTGATCAACCGGAGCTTTAACTATCCGAACGAATTTAAACCTCCGGAACCATTATCTCAGGAAAAAAAAATACCCGTGCTGACCGGATAATCAGCACGGGTGACTTTTTACTTATAATCATGCAGCTTCAGAAGAAACTGCAGAATCGTCTTTTTTACCTTACAGGTCTGATCCAATAGCTGTATTGCTGGTTTGCGAATGGGATCTGGTACTGCTTCAGCGGCCAAGCTCCCCAACTGTCCATGCCCTGCACGCCTGTTTGCTGCCAGTCAATGTGCATGTAAATTTCGTTACGGGGCACCAGTTCTCCGGAATGGTATTGCTTCTTATCGGCTTCCGGGTCAAGATCATCAATAGCATACGGCAAAGCTGCGCAGTTCAGTAAATCTTTGGCAAATTCGATGCGCAGGCCGTTTCCTTTCTTATTGGTTACCGAATACCAACGCACTTCCGATTTGTTTCCGCTTTCCTGCGGGCGGGCGTAACTGTAATACTGATCGGCGATCGTTTGGCTGTACACCCCAACCAAAGAGGCTGTTTTCCGGTCCCAATAGCTCTCGCCGGGTCCGCGGCCGAACCATTTGATCTGGTCGAGTTGTTTGTTTACCTGAAGGTCATTTCCAATGCGCATCATCAGTTTGTAGTTGCCTTTTACAGCTTCAAACTGATTGTCTACCATGACCGAACCATCGGCATAAACCGAAAGTTTTTGTTTAACAACGGCATCGCCATTGACCAGGCTCTTGCTGAAAAGAATATCGATCTGTTGCGCACTTACGGTATTTATTTTTGCTTCGATCAGCTTGCCTTCCTGGTAAGCATTCCGCCACATACGCATGGATTTGTTGAACCCGGCACCGATATCGTTATCGGTTGGCGCACGCCAGAAAGATGGCTGGGGGCCGTTTTCCAACATCGTCATTCCTTTCAGTACATACGATTTCATGATACCGGCTTTCAGGTCGAACGTCAGGATAAAATCTTTCCCTTTAACCGTGCAGACATCGTTGCCGGTTTCCGCTTTCAACTCTCCTTTCACCGGAGTTGCAGCAGCAACAACAGGTTGACTGAGTTCAAACTGATCGTATGCCAGAACATGGCCTGCTTCCAGGAATGGTTCTGCCTGTTTCAGCTCATAATATACATTCAGGAAATACTCGTTGCCGGCTTTCTGCTTCGTCTTTACAGGCAATACGATGGTTTGGCTCTGCCCGGCAGTTGCCGAAAGGGTTGGCACCAGACCTTTTTCCACTTCCACTCCATTCTCGAGCAATTTCCAGGTTAATCTGACATTATCCAGATTACGGAAGAAGTATCCGTTAGTAACAGTCAGTTCATTGGATCCATTCAGTTTACTTTTGATGTGCTGGTATACCCTTTTTACCTCGGCAGCCATCGGAGTCATGCCACGATAAGCAGTTACAACGCCCTTCACACAGAAATTGTTATCGCTCAGGTTTTCGTCAGTAGGCTGATACAACGGAAAATCTCCTCCGTAAGCCATGATACGTTTGCCATTCTTAACTGTGTCGATGGACTGGTCGATCCATTCCCAGATGAATCCGCCCTGCAGGTTCGGATAATTTTCGATAGCATCCCAATACTCTTTAAAATTACCCAAACTGTTCCCCATGATGTGAGCATATTCACTCATTATCAATACGCGGTCCGGGTTACTTTCAGCATATTTAATCATCCACTCGGGCGACGGATACTGCGGCACAATCATATCGGTATTATAATCTCTTTCAGCGCGTTCGTACTGAACCGGACGGCTGTCAGCTTTTTTAAGCCAGTCGTACGCTTCGTACATCACGGTTCCGTTTCCGGCTTCGTTGCCCAACGACCAGGTCACCACCGAAGGGTGGTTTTTATCGCGCTGATACATGCGCTGAATGCGTTCGAGCTGGGCATTACGCCATTCTTTTTTATTCGCCAGGGTGAATTCGAGATCGTAACCAAGGCCATGAGATTCAATGTTGGCCTCATCCACCACATACAATCCGTACTCATCGCAAAGCTGCATCCAGTATGGATCCGGAGGATAATGCGAATGACGGACCGCATTGACGTTGAGTTTTTTCATCATCTCCATGTCCTTGCGCATATCTTCCTTCGACAAAGTGTGACCTTTGGTGGCATTGTGTTCGTGACGGTTTACGCCCTTCAGGAAAACCCGTTTGCCATTGACCAGGAAATTGTTGTCTTTGATTTCGACTGAGCGGAAGCCCACTTTTACCGGAACCACTTCCATCACTGCTCCATCTTTATCTTTCAGGCTCAGGTACAAATTATACAGGTTGGGAATTTCGGCCGACCAGGCTGCAACATCCGGCAGTTCAGTTCCGAAAGAAACTGTGGTGAAATAATTTCCGAGTACCGTTGTTTTACCTTTGGTCTGATCTTTCCATACGATGTTTCCGCTGGCATCGGTCAACTCAAGTTCAACAGAAAACTCATCGGGTTTACTGTGAATGGTTTTCTTGTCGATCTTATAATTATTTACTTCCACATCAGCTTTCAGGATTCCTTTGGTGTAAGTGGCATCCAGTGTACTCGTGATTTTGAAATCACGGATATCAAGTTTGGGTGTCGAATAAACGAACACGTCACGTTCGATCCCCGAAATCCGCCACATGTCCTGGCATTCCAGGTAACTTGCATCGCTCCAGCGGTATACCTGCAAAGCAACGAGGTTCTCTCCGGAAGTAACATACGGAGTAATATCAAATTCGGCAGCCAGTTTACTGTCTTCGCTATATCCTACTTTTTTACCGTTTACCCAAATGAAGAATGCCGATTTTACGGCTCCCAGATGAATGAAAACCTGACGGCCATTCCAGTCTTCGGGAATAGTAAATTTCTTCCGGTATGACCCGACCGGGTTATTATTCTCCGGAATATCGAACGGAGGATTAAGCTGGCCATACCTTTTGGCGTGACCGGCAAACTCATAGGGTTGATTCACGTAGATGGGCACGCCGTATCCGTTCACTTCCCAATTGGCCGGTACTTTAAAATTGTCCCAGGCCTGGTCGTCAAATTCGGGTTTAAAAAAACCAAGCGGCCGCTTGTGGGGATCCTGTACCCAGTTAAATTTCCAGATTCCGTTTAAGGATAAGAAGTACTGCGACTTCTCACGTTCACCAACCTTTGCCAGTTCTTTGCTTTCAAACGCGAAACCGGTGGCACGCATTGGCATACGTCCT
>JAEUSS010000511.1 GCA_016788685.1 Prolixibacteraceae bacterium
AGCCGCGCTTGGCTGAGTTTCAGGATTTGCCGGTTGGTGGCCATGACCCTGAGGCTCTTCAAAAGCATGACATTGATCATGCTTTTGAATGCTTTATGGTTAGTTTAGATATTGATGTATTTAACTAACTGAATGTCTTGCAGGTATAAATGTTACTTAATGTTTAAAAACTTGGAGTATTGTGCTATTGCATAGGTAAAAAGCGCTAATTTTGCACCGATTTTCTAAACAGTTACATTATATTATGGCAGAAAAATATAACAACCTATTTAATGAATTTCCGCCAGTCAGCACCCAGCAGTGGATGGATAAAGTTACTGCTGACCTGAAAGGAGCCGACTTCAACCGGAAGTTGGTGTGGAAAACAAATGAAGGTATTGATGTTCAGCCTTTTTACCGGGCCGAGAATCTGGAAACCCTGGATTATCTGAACAGCCTTCCCGGAGAGTTCCCGTTCGTACGCGGAACCAAAAAGAACAACAACGAATGGCTCGTTCGCCAGAGTATTCAGGTGAAAGACTTCGCTGAAGCCAACAAAAAAGCACTGACTTATTTAATGAAAGGTGTTGATTCGTTGGCTTTCGTATTTAACGAATGCACCGAACTTACGGTGGCTGATCTGGCTGTTCTGCTGAACGGCATCAAGCTGGACGCCGTTGAGGTGAACTTCGTTTGCAAATGCCGCGCCTGCAAAATCGCCGGATTATTTGCGGAGTATGTGAAACAAGGCAACTACGATCTGAAAACGATTCGTGCCTCGGTGGAGTACGACCCGTTCGGGAAATACGCTCTGACCGGAAAATTTAAGAAAGACCAGGCTTTTGCTGTTGATCAGGCTGCAAAGATGATCGCTGAAACAGCTGAACTTACGAAGTTCAGGACCCTGGCTGTTAATGGCAAAAACTTCGGAAACGCCGGATCATCAATCGTTCAGGAATTAGCTTACTCATTGGCTCTGGGTGCTGAATACCTGACTGTACTGACTGACCAGGGGCTGGACGTTGATGCGGTTGCCAAAAAGATGAAGTTTAACTTATCGGTTAGCGCCAACTATTTCCTCGAAATAGCCAAACTGCGTGCTGCCCGGATGTTGTGGGCTCAGTTGGTGAAAGCTTACGGTCCGAAGTGCGATTGTTCGTGCAAAATGAACATTCATGCTGAAACCGGAATGTGGAATAAGACGGTTTACGATGCTTACGTAAACATGCTCCGTACGCAAACTGAAGCCATGAGTGCTTCGCTGGGCGGTGCTGATTCAATCACTATCGTTCCGTTTGATGCTGCTTACGAAGAAAGCACTGAGTTTTCTGACCGTATTGCCCGTAACCAGCAGTTGCTGCTGAAGGAAGAATCACATTTCTCAAAAATTGCTGACCCCGCTGCCGGTTCGTATTATATCGAAGAACTGACTGCTTCTATTGCCGATCAGGCCTGGAAACTGTTCCTGGAAGTTCAGGATAAAGGCGGATTCCTAGCAGCCCTACGCGAAGGATTTATTCAGGCTGAAATTAAAAAGATGGCTGGCAAACGCGATATGAACATTGCTACCCGCCGCGAAAACCTTCTGGGAGTAAATCAATTCCCGAATTTTACTGAAAAAATTGAAGGTGCGGTAGATGCGTCTGTTTTTGCTCCGGTTGATCTGACTGCCGAAGGTGCTGAAATTGAAACCCTGAAGCCCTACCGTGGTGCCCAGGCTTTCGAAGCGCTTCGTTACAAAACAGATGTTTATGCCAAGACCAACAAACGTCCGCTGGCTTTCATGTTGACCATCGGTAACCTGGCCATGCGTAAAGCTCGTGCACAGTTTGCCTGCAACTTCTTCGCTGTCGCCGGTTTCGATGTACTCGACAACAACGGTTTCAAAACTGTGGAAGAAGGATGGGAAGCTGCTCAAAAAGCAGGTGCTGCTATCGTGGTGATCTGTAGTTCGGATGACGAATACGCAGAACTTGCCCCTGCCGCATTCGATGCCATCGGCGGAAAAGCCATCTTCGTGGTTGCCGGTGCTCCAACTTGTGCAGAAGACCTTAAAGCAAAAGGGATTCAGCATTTTATTAGCATCAAGAGCAATCTTCTTGAGGAGCTGAAATTGTATCAAACGTTGTTAAAAATATAAACGCAAAGACACGAAGACGCAAAGATTAATTTAAAAAAATACCAAATAAGAAGTCAAGCGAAAATAAATTTTATAGCGTCTTGGCGACTTAGCGTTGAATAAAAATAATTGAGTAAGCTAACATGATTTCAAAGACCGAATACGAACGAATTGCCCGACACATTGTGAATGCCGCTTTTGAGGTTCACAAGGAGTTGGGACCTGGTTTGCTCGAATCTGTTTATGAAGTTTGTCTGGCTGAAGAATTAAAAAATCGTGGACTTTTTGTTGAAAGTCAGGTTAAGGTTCCTGTGATTTTTAAAGGTAAAACATTAGATAAAGAATTCATTGTTGATCTGTTGGTTGAAAATTGTGTGATTATAGAGCTTAAAGCAGTAGAAAATTTGCTTCCTGTTCATGAAGTTCAGTTAGTCACCTATTTAAAACTTGCCGATAGAAAGCTCGGATTCCTGATCAATTTCAACGTTTCACACATAAAGATTGGAATTCACAGAAAAGTCAATGACTATTTTTATAATTCTTAGCGTCTTAGCGACTTAGCGTTAAATAAAATATATAAACGCAAAGGCGCAAAGACACGAAGGAAATTTAAGATGTCAACATTTTTATAATAAGCAAATAATTCTTAGTGACTTAGTGTCTTCGTGTTTAAAAATAATAATTATGCGACCAAATTTTAAAGACATAAACATCAAAGCAGCGGCACCGCAGCAGGATACTGCAGATTGGGCTGCTAAAAACCAGATTGAAAAGAACTGGATGACCGCGGAGCAGATTCCGGTGAAACCGGTTTACACCAAAGAGGACCTCGAAGGCATGGAACACCTGAACTATGCTGCCGGTGTGGCTCCTTACCTGCGCGGACCGTACTCGGTGATGTACGCCATGCAACCCTGGACCGTGCGTCAGTACGCCGGGTTCTCAACTGCTGAAGAATCAAACGCATTCTATCGCCGTAACCTGGCTGCCGGTCAGAAAGGTTTGTCGGTTGCGTTCGACTTAGCTACTCACCGCGGATATGACTCTGACCACCCGCGTGTGGTTGGCGACGTTGGTAAAGCCGGTGTGGCTATCGACTCGATTCTCGACATGAAAATCCTGTTCGACCAGATCCCACTGGACAAAATGTCGGTTTCGATGACCATGAACGGCGCGGTACTTCCGGTGCTGGCTTTCTACATTGTAACTGCATTGGAGCAAGGTGCTACCTTGGATCAGTTGGCTGGTACCATCCAAAACGATATCCTGAAAGAGTTCATGGTGCGTAACACATACATCTATCCGCCGGAATTCTCGATGAAAATCATTGCCGATATTTTCGAGTTCACTTCTCAGAAAATGCCAAAATTCAACTCGATTTCTATCTCCGGATACCACATGCAGGAAGCTGGTGCGACTGCCGATATCGAAATGGCTTACACGCTGGCCGACGGTTTGGAATACCTCCGCACCGGTGTGAAAGCAGGCATCGACATCGACGCATTTGCGCCACGTTTGTCGTTCTTCTGGGCTGTGGGTATGAACCACTTCATGGAAATCGCCAAAATGCGCGCTGCCCGTATGATTTGGGCGAAACTGGTGAAACAGTTCAACCCGAAAAACCCAAAATCGATGGCTTTGCGTACTCACTCGCAAACTTCAGGATGGTCGTTGACTGAACAGGATCCGTTCAACAACGTGGGCCGTACCGCTATCGAAGCAATGGCTGCTGCGCTGGGTCACACCCAATCGCTGCACACCAACGCATTGGACGAAGCGATTGCATTGCCAACCGACTTCTCAGCCCGTATTGCCCGTAACACTCAGCTTTACATTCAGCAGGAAACTGAAATCTGCCGCGCGGTTGACCCATGGGCAGGTTCGTACTACGTTGAATCGCTGACTCAGGAATTGTACACCAAAGCCTGGGCGTTGATCGAAGAAGTGGAGAAACTGGGTGGTATGTCGAAAGCTGTTGAAACCGGCGTTCCGAAAATGCGCATCGAAGAAGCTGCAGCCCGCACACAGGGCCGTATCGACAGCGGTGCACAGGGAATCATCGGTGTAAACAAATACCGTCTGGAAAAAGAA
>JAEUSS010000528.1 GCA_016788685.1 Prolixibacteraceae bacterium
ATGCTGAAAGAAAGCAACGTGAAATAATAAAATCTTCGTCACGCCAATATCAATTCGCAAGCAGATTTTATCATTTTGAGAAAACAACCACATCCACAAAAGCAATCAAACATCTAATTACCAACAATTTAACCCGACAGACTTCTGCTGGCACAGGCATTGCCATGTCTTATCCCGAAAGTCAAAGCCTATTACAATCCGACTAAGGAAGGCTTGCTGTTCGGAACTTTAAAAAGACAAATAAACAATTCATTCAATTAACACAAAAGGCAATGGAAAAGACAAAAAAAATGCAACTGGGGACAATCATACTTGCAGCAGTACTAGTGATTGCAGGCATCATCGGATCGGTATATGTACTCAATCAAAAAGATGCGCAGATAAATTCTTTAATGATGGAAAAAAATGATCTGAGCCAAATGATGCAACAGAAAGATTCGGTTTTGAATGATGTGGAAACTTCATTCAACGAAATTGAAGACAATCTGAACCTGATCAAGGAAAAAAGAAACCTGATCTCGATGACGCGGGCCGAAGGCGGAAAAAACCGGAAGCAGGCTATCATTGACGACATCAACATGCTCAATACCTTGCTGGAAGAAAACAACAGAAAGATGGCCGAACTGGAGCAAAAACTGAAAAAATCAGGATTGAATTTAAAGTCATATGAAAAAAGGCTTCAGGCTTTAAATGAAACTATCGAAAGCCAGAATACCGAAATCGCAGAATTGAAAAAAATGGTTGAAGACAAAAATGTCAGTCTGGCAGAACTCAACACCAAAGTTGAAAATATGGATCAGGATCTGAAAAAGCAGGCTGATACGATCACTTACAAACAATCACAAATCGTAGATAAAACAAACAAACTGAATACGGCGCATGTTGCTCTCGGGACATTCAAAGAATTGAAAGCAGAAGGCATATTGGATCGTGAAGGAGGAATCTTGGGAATCGGGAGCAACAAAGCCATTCAGGAAAACTTTGATCCTAAACATTTCAAAGAACTGGACATTCGTCAAACCAAAACGATCGCAGTAAACGCCAAGAAAGCAGTTGTGATCTCGGAACATCCCAACAATTCGTATAAACTGATTGAGGAAAACGGCCAGATTGCTTACCTGGAAATAAAAGATCCGCAGGAATTCTGGAGAATCTCGAAATACGCGGTCATTCAGGTGAAATAAATCAGAACACTTCGTGCTATCCCCGCTTCAATTTCAAAGAAAAAATACACGCCATGAAGAATCTAAATAACTCATATACCCGAAATTGAAGTTAAAGGATGCATGAATCACTGGGCAATTTTGCAGGGCTTTAACTCAGCCCAAGGAAATTGTACTATATATAAAAGGCTGTCCGTGCAACGTACCGGACAGCCTTTCACTATTTTAGTTCCCGACATGAAAACCGAGACGAGCATTCTGCAATCAGATAATGCCGAGTGATTTTCCGACTTTAACAAATGCATCAACCGCCTGATCAATCTGTTCTTTGGTGTGAGCAGCCGATAACTGCACCCTGATGCGGGCCCGACCTTTGGGCACAACCGGAAAAACGAAACCAATCACATAAATTCCTTCCTTCAGCAGCTCATCGGCAAATTTAACGGCCAGCGGTGCATCGTAAATCATCACCGGAACAATGGCTGTCGTACCTTTCACCAAATCAAATCCGGCAGCTTCCATCTTTCCGCGGAAATAATTGGCATTCTCCATCGTACGTACCGGAAGTTCAGCTGATTCAGTGAGCAAATCGAGTACTTTGGATGTCGCACCAACGGTTGCCGGAGCCAGGGTATTCGAAAACAAATACGGGCGAGACCGTTGACGAAGCATTTCAATGATTTCTTTCCGGCCTGAAGTACAACCACCGTTTCCTCCTCCTAAAGCTTTTCCGAAGGTAGTCGTGATGATGTCAATTTTTCCGAGCAAACCGAAATGTTCGGCAGTTCCCCTTCCGGTTGCACCAATATAGCCCGAAGCATGCGAATCATCGACCATGATCAGTGCGTCGTATTTTTCGCAGAGGGCAACAATCTCCGGAAGTTTGGCCAGATCACCATCCATCGAAAACACACCGTCAGTCACCACCAACCGGTATTTGGCCGACTGCGCTTCTTTCAGGCAATTTTCCAGCTCATTCATGTCGGCATGTTTATAACGGGCACGCTGCGCTTTGCATAGCCTTACGCCATCGATGATTGACGCATGGTTCAGCTCGTCGGAGATGATGATGCTGTCATCGCCCAGCAAAGGTTCAAAAACACCGCCGTTGGCATCAAAAGCGGCGCAATACAATATGGTGTCTTCCGTTCCCAGAAAATCGGAAACTTTTTGCTCCAGTTCTTTGTGAATTTGTTGTGTCCCGCAGATAAACCGAACCGATGAAAGTCCAAACCCCCACTCGTCCATTGTTTTCTGGGCAGCTTTAATTACTTCCGGATGATTGGCTAAGCCAAGGTAATTGTTGGCACAAAAATTTAAGACCTGCTTTCCGCCCGAAACCGATATCTCCGAACTTTGTGATGATGTGATGATTCGCTCATTTTTATACAAACCTTGCACTTTTAGTTCTTCAAGAGTTTGTGCTAAATCTTGTTGCATTTTTCCGTACATATTCCGAATATTAAATTTTGAAACAAAGTAACCGATTCATCCATTAAAAAAAAGTGATAAATGGCAGTCGTCTGAACGGCGCGCCCTTATTCGTTTGCCGGCAACAGGTTACAAATGCAAATTTTATCTTTTTAGCAATTCTTTTTCAGTTATTCGGAAAATAAAATAACTTTCCGGCATAATTCTGCGTTTTTCCATTCTTTGACAACTCTTTTCGGGGAAGATTTCCGAATGAAAAAATCAGAATTTAAAGTCGAAAAAGTTGTTTGAACAAATGGATTTTCATTTATATTCGCCGCTGAAGAATTATCTACTTTTTTTCATATAATTGCACTAAAATATTAATCAATGAATGCAAACAAACCCAGAGTTATTAAGGATTACGACAAGCTGGATCCGGAAATTCAGGAAAAAATAAAACTTGAATATCCAAGCGGATACAGTGAGAACCTGATCTATTTTACCAACAAAGATGGCAAGCGGGTAAGTGCACTGCCTTTCGAAACAGAAGATAAATACTATCTGGTTCGGATGACCATATATGAAGCTGAGAAAATTATCGAGGAAGATGACGATTACGACAGCACAGGTTCGCTCAAGGATAGCGCGAAGGAAGAATACGAGAACAAGTATGCTGACGATGATATCCTTGCAGGTACTGATGACGTTGACGAAATTGACGATGTCGCCGATGATGATTTTGACGATGACGACGATGATTTTGACGACGATGCCGATGAAGATTAATTGATGGCGGGTAACCGCATCATCCTTTAATTACTATCAAAATCAACATTTTGCAGAAGGCTTTTGTATGATGTATCAGGATGTTGAAAAAGCAAGATGCTTTTCACTCCTGAATACACTACAGCCCGAAGCGTTTCCCTCCATTTTTCGTATTTGACAGAATTGCGCCCGCTTGATTCTGCTGTCTTTTCAAAAATCAAGTTTTAACTGGTCTCCCAGATTGGCAAATGTAAGCCGGTGATAAGGCGTGACACCTATTTCCCTGACCATTTTACGGTGATGTAAGGTTGGATATCCTTTATTTTTCAGCCAGTCGTATTGCGGAAACTGCTGATGAATAGCATCCATGTAGTCGTCCCGGTAGGTTTTTGCCAGGACTGATGCAGCCGCGATCGGCAAAAATTTACCATCGCCTTTCACCACGCAGGTATGCGTTATTTCAGGATAAGCTTTAAACCGGTTACCATCAATAAGCAAGTGTTCGGGAGTCAGCCGCAGTTGCGCAACAGCCCGGTGCATGGCCAGAAATGATGCATTTAAAATATTGATGCGGTCAATCTCATGATTGTCAACTATACCAACTGCAAAAGCCAGCGCCTGCTGCTCAATCACCGGGCGGAGCGCATAACGCTGTTTCTCGGTCAGCTTTTTTGAATCATTCAGCTGTTCGTTCTCAAAATCGGCCGGAAGAATTACCGCAGCGGCAAACACAGGCCCCGCCAGGCATCCACGCCCCGCCTCGTCGCAACCAGCTTCCAGTCTTCCTTCCTGCAGGTACAATTGTAGTTTATCTTTTTTCACTTTCTTTCTAATTCAGTTTTTTACGCAATCCATCATACTTTTCCACAGCAAACCGGCAGTTTGATCCCAGCTGAACTTTTCTTTTTGTGCGAACCCTTTTTCAACAAGCGATTCCCGAAGTTCTTTTTCGTGAAATATCCGGGCCATTGCATCTGCAATCTGCCCGGCCGAAGACGGGTCGACATAGTAAACTGCATCTCCGCCAACTTCCGGCAACGATGTGGTGTTCGAGCAAATGACAGGCACACCTGCGTTCATCGCCTCAATAACCGGGATGCCGAAACCTTCGAAAAACGGAACAAAAGTCAGGGCCAGCGCAGCACCCAAAACCTGTTGTAAATCCTCATTACTGAGCCTTCCTGTAAAAACAACGTCATCCTTGTGTTGCAGGCTGCGGTATATTTTCCTGATTCCCTTGGTTTTGAACATGCTCTCCCCCACAATCAGCAACTTCACATCCGACTCAGCCGAAGCACGAAAAGTGTCGTAAGCCAGCAACAACCCACAGATATTTTTCCGCGGATGCAGCGCACCGATAAACAGAAAATACGACTTGCCACCCGAAAACCGGGCGCGGGTCATCTGCTGTTCATCTTCCGAAGTTGGCCGGTATCGCGTGTTTGCTCCGTTAAAGACCACATCAATCTTATCATCCCCAATGCTGTAGGTTTCATGAATATCCTTCTTTGAAAAGAATGAAACGGTAACTATCCGTCGGGCCTTATGTGCAAACTTCGGGAAGAAATAATTGTAATAGGCCGATTTCAGCCAGGGCAGGTCCTTGGGACGGTGGACAAAATTAATGTCATGAATGGCTGCCAGCTGTTTCGTTTTCGTATTCAGAGACAAATAGCCATCCGGAGAAAAAAACAGGTCAGCCTGATATTTCTTCAGAATACGCGGAATCTGAAACTCGAACCAGATGTACCACAACAGAGGATGCCGCGTTGGTGGTGCCAGCACAATCGGAGTTACGTTTCCGGAGAAGACAAATTCGTCAGCAAACGGGCGGTCGAAGATAAACAGAAACTGATGCTCCGGATGATTGCGGGTAATGCGTGATAAGGTCTCGCTCGTAAAGCAACCAATCCCTTCGAGTTTCCCACTAATCAACAACCGCGTATTTACTGCTATAATCATAAAATTGGCTCTGTGGCGAAATGCAATCAAAAGTACAAAGTCTGATCAAAAAAATTGTATTTTTGAACTACTTTAATCAAACCGGAAAAAGCCACCTGATTGAAACGGAAGTTTATTACCAACCTTTTACTGCTCCTTTTTCTGAATGTTTTAATCAAACCTTTCTGGATATTCGGAATCGACCTCACGGTGCAAAATATGGTGGGCGACGAAAGTTACGGATTGTACTTTTCGCTGCTCAGTTTCTCCATGCTCCTGAATATCCTGCTCGATCTCGGAATCACCAATTACAACAACCGGAACATTGCCCAGCATAGTCAGTTGCTCAAAAAGCACATCAGCAACATCATCGGCTTAAAGCTTTTGCTGGCTGGTATTTATGCTGTGGTTTGTATCGTCACCGCCTTGCTGATCGGGTACAAAGAAGTTCAGCTTCACCTGCTGATATTCCTGATATTAAATCAGTTTCTCATCTCGTTCACTCTTTATTTGCGGTCGAACATCAGCGGCTTACACCTTTTCCGGACCGATAGTCTGTTGTCTGTACTCGACCGTTCGCTGATGATCGCGATATGCTCCGTCCTGTTATTTACCGACATCACCAACCACACGTTCCGGATTGAGTGGTTCGTTTACGCGCAGACGGCCGCCTATTTTGCCACCAGCATGATTACGCTCGGCGTTGTTCTGGCCCGGACAGGGCGACTTCATTTTCATTTCGACCGCAAATTCTTCGTGGCCTTTCTCAAGAAAAGTTACCCGTATGCCTTGCTCATCCTGTTGATGTCGTTCTACAACCGCATTGATTCGGTGCTGCTCGAACGTTTGTTGCCCGATGGTAAAGAACAAGCCGGAATATACGCCCACGCCTTCCGCCTGCTCGACGCCGTATCGATGTTTGGCGTTTTGTTTGCCGGGTTACTGCTGCCCATTTTTGCCCGGATGATCAAGCAAAAGGAAGACATCGGCCCGATGGTTCAATTCTCCTTTCTGCTGCTTTTCATTCCGGCGGTCATTATCAGCCTCTCGTCCGGATTTTACGATCACGAAATTATGATCCTGCTCAATTACAGCAACAGCCAGTTGTCGGCGTCTGTTTTCCGCCTGCTGATGCTTAGTTTTCCGGGCATTGCCGTTACGTACATTTTTGGCACTCTGCTCACAGCAAACGGCAGCATCAGGCAACTAAACCAAATGGCACTGACAGGAATGGCGCTGAACATCGGACTGAATTTATTCCTGATTCCTGAAATTCAGGCTTTAGGATCGGCCTGGGCCAGCCTGGCTACACAAACCTTCACCGCCCTGGCGCAAACCCTGATTGCAGTTCGTCTCCTGAAACTGAAGATCAGCTACCGGTTGACCGGCAAATTGATTCTGTTTGTTGGTTTTGTTTTCCTGTCGGGTTATTTTAGCAGGCAAATCGGACATTGGATGTGGGGTTATCTGCTCATGATCAGTACCAGCGCCCTGTTTGCATTCCTGACCCGGTTAATTAACCTGAAAGCTTTAACCGAAATTATACAAAACAAACAGCAAGCATGAAAAAAAAGCTGACTCCTGAAGACCTTCAAAACAACAATGAATTCGAGTTGCTGGCCGAAGTATCGCATCAAAAGCTGCGTGAGTTTGTCATCGAGCAAATCGTCGAAGAAAAACACATCATCCGGATTTATTCAGTCTACCAGATAGTCATGGTGTTGCTGTTCACCTACCTGTTCACCCGCAGCATCGTACTTGCCGTTAAAGGCTACTCCGAATACCTGATTGCTGTTGGCGCGGCGCTGCTATTTTCGTTCACTTTGCTGATCGTTATCCACGAGCTGCTGCACGCCCTCGCCTATTTATTAACCGGAGCCCGAAGAGTTTCGTTTGGGCTTATCCTGAAAAAATTTATCTTTTATGCGCTGGCCGACCGACAGGTTATTGCATCAAAGGCTTTTCATGCAGTTGCCCTGGCGCCGTTTATTGTCGTTAAGCTGATCACCCTGGTTGGCTTTATACAATTTTATAACAATCCTCCCATGTATTTTTTCCTGAGCGTAATGTGCCTGCATTCATTGTTTTGTGCGGGTGACATAGCCATGCTGGCTTTTTATAATTTACACCGGGGCAAGGAAATTTACAATTTTGATAACCGGAGCGAAGGAAAAACCTATTTTTACACCCGAATAAAAAAATAATCAAACACACCCGAAAACACATTTATGACAGTTTTTGAAGCCATTGTAATTGCCGTAGTAGAGGGGATCACCGAATTTCTGCCCATCTCATCTACCGGACACATGATTATTTCGCAGGCCTTGCTTGGAATGGAAATCGACGAGTTTACCAAAGCTTTTACCGTCAACATCCAGTTTGGCGCCATTCTTTCGGTGGTTGTTCTCTATTGGAAACGCTTTCTGCAAAGCTGGTCATTCTATCAGAAACTCTTCGTTGCGTTTTTACCGGCAGCCGCCATTGGTTTTCTGGCTGGTGATTTCATCGACAGTTTGCTCGAAAATGTAATGGTGGTGGCGGTCATGCTGCTGATTGGTGGCGTGCTCCTGCTGTTTGTCGACAAGTGGTTCAGGAAAGAAAACGAGAATCAGGAGATTACTTACCCTACCGCTCTTAAGATTGGTTTTTGGCAGTGCATTGCCATGATCCCGGGAGTTTCGCGCTCGGCAGCTACCATCATTGGCGGGATGCAGCAAAAACTAAGCAGGAAAAATGCGGCCGAATTTTCATTCTTTCTGGCCGTGCCAACCATGGCAGCCGCTTCAACCTACAAACTACTGAAAGACTACAAACACATTACTGCCGAAAACATTGACATCCTGATTATCGGGAACCTCGTAGCTTTCGTGGTAGCCATGATTGCCATCAAAACCTTCATCACCTTTTTGCAGAAACACGGGTTCAAGGTATTCGGCTGGTACCGCATTGTGGTCGGCCTGGTGCTGATTATCCTGCTGCTGATGGGAGTTGATTTGAAGGTGGTCTAGATATAATAAATCAGAGTCATTCCCCGGCGATCCGGGCATCATTCAAACGAAAATGGTCACCTGAAAATTAATTCGGGTGACCATTTTCTTATCTGATAAGGATAATCTCTACAATTTTATCTTTTCGCAAGCCGTTTTGATCCGCCCAATCGTTTCCGCTTTGCCAATCAATTCGCAAATCTCGAACAGGTCGGGTCCGCTGCTTTCGCCAACCAAAGCCAGGCGCACCGGAACCATCACCACGCCAAAGCCCCACTCTTTTTCGGTCATGAAGGCCGAAAATTGTTCTTTGATGTTTTCGGCAGTCCAGGTGCCGATGGTTTCGAAGAAGGCTGAAATGGCTTCCAGCTTTTCATTGGTATCGGGTTTCCATTTTTTCTGAATGGTTTTTTCGTCGTAACTTTCCGGAGCCTGAAAAAAGAAATGCGCCTGAGCCCAGATGTCGTTCACAAACTCGCAGCGTTCCTGGATCATGCCAACAATACGTTCGAGTTGCTGAAGATCCGGATCAATTCCTTTTTCCTTCAGGACAGGCAGGAACAAACCGGCCAGTTCGGCAGGCGACTTTTGCTGCAGGTAATGGCGGTTAAACCATTTGGCTTTCTCCGGATCGAACCGGGCCCCCGATTTCACCACGCGCGAAAGGTCGAAGCTTTCAATCAGTTCGTCCATCGAGAAGAATTCCTGCTCGGTTCCGGGGCTCCAGCCCAAAAAGGCCAGCATGTTGATGAAGGCTTCGGGGAAATAGCCATCCTCGCGGTAGCCGCGGTACGACTCGCCGCTTGCCGGATCTTTCCACAACAAAGGGAAAACCGGGAATCCCATTTTATCGCCGTCGCGTTTGCTCAGTTTGCCTTTTCCTTCCGGTTTCAGGATCAGCGGAAGGTGCGAAAAACGCGGCCGGTTTTCGGCAATACCCAGCGATTCGTATAATAAAATGTGCAGCGGCATCGACGAAAGCCATTCTTCGCCGCGGATCACATGGGTAATCTGCATCAGGTGATCGTCGACCACATTGGCCAGGTGGTAGGTTGGCATGCCGTCGGACTTGAACAAAACTTTATCGTCGAGCTGGTTGGTATTGAACGACACGCGCCCGCGAATCAGGTCTTCTTCAACGATGTCGCGGTTTTCGGGCATTTTAAAGCGGATCACATACGATTCGCCGCTTTGCAGCCTGGCTGTAACTTCTTCCGGAGAAAGCGTCAGCGAGTTTTTTAACCCGACGCGGGTATGCAAATCGTACGAGAATACTTCTTTCTGAGCTTCGGCCGTTTTCCGGAGTTCGTCCAGTTCTTCGGCCGTATCAAAAGCATAATAGGCAAAACCGTTTTCGATCAGGAAGTCAGCATATTTTTTGTACATCGGCTTGCGTTCGCTTTGGCGGTATGGCCCCAAATCGCCACCAAACCCAACACCTTCGTCAGGAACCAGGCCACACCATTTCAACGATTCGATGATGTATTCTTCGGCTCCCGGCACAAACCGGTTCTGGTCGGTATCTTCAATGCGTAAAAGGAAATCGCCTCCGTGTTTACGGGCAAACAAATAGTTGAATAAAGCTGTACGGACTCCGCCCATGTGCAGCGGCCCTGTCGGACTGGGAGCAAACCGAACCCTGACTTTTCTTTCCATGATTTTGCTGATTAAAATTTGGGCACAAAGATAATATTTCTGAAGGTTGTGAACCGTTTTTGGAGCGACAGGATCAAAAAACTGTGGCCGTTCATAGGTTAAAATCTGTCGTTAACGGTTATTAACATCATTTTCCCCGGGGCACACCAGAAAATAATTTGTAAATAAGCATATATCCATATCTTTGCCTCTGTTTTTACTTTTTTTATTATACTTTTTAAATTATCTGATGAAACGATTTTTAGTAGCCGTCACTTTCATGCAGGTGTTTTTGCCTGGAATACTGAAAGCCGACGAGGGGATGTGGTTGCCTGCATTAGTTGAAAAACTAAACATCAACCAAATGAAGGAAGAGGGATGTTCGTTAAATGCTGAAGAAATATACAGTATAAATCGTTCGAGCCTGAAAGATGCCATTGTTGCCCTGGATCACGGGTCTTGTACCGCAGAACTCATCTCAGATGAAGGATTACTCCTGACAAACCACCATTGCGGATTCGATGAGATTCAAGCGCACAGTACCGTTGACCACGATTACCTGAAAGACGGTTTTTGGGCCAAAACCAAGGAAGAAGAGCTACCTAACGAAGGCAAAACAGCTTCTTTCCTGATTCGTTTCGAAGATGTTTCAGAAAAAATTCTCCCCCAGTTAAACGAGACGATGACAACTGACGAACGGAGCCAGAAAGTCCGTGAATTGTCATCAGAAATTGAAAAAGAAGCAACCGGAGACAGCCACTACGAAGCCCGCGTACAAGGATTGTATAACGACAATAAATATTACCTGTTTGTTTACGAAACCTTCCGCGACATCCGCCTGGTAGGTGCTCCTCCGCAATCGATGGGGAAATTCGGCGGCGACACCGACAACTGGATGTGGCCACGTCATACCGCTGATTTCAGTATGTTTCGCATCTACTGTGGAAAAGACGGGAAACCTGCCAGCTACTCCAAAGACAATGTTCCCTACAAGCCCAAACACCATCTTCCGATTTCATTGAAAGGATACAAAATGAACGACTTTGCCATGGTTATGGGTTATCCCGGAAGTACGAACCGCTACAAAACTTCATACGGAATCGATTACACCATGAAGGTTACCAATCCGGTTCGCATTAAAGTGCGTGAAGAGAAACAGCGCATTATGAAGGATTTCATGAAAACCTCGCAAAAAGCGAAAATCATGTATGCCGCCAAATATGCACGCAGTTCAAACTACTACAAATACAGCATCGGTCAAAACGAAGGACTTAAACGACTGAATGTTATTGAAAAAAAGAAACAGTTGGAGGACCAGTTCTCTCAATGGGTAAACCAGGATGCTCAGCGGAAAGCAAAATACGGCGAAGCACTCGACCTGATTGCCGGCGCCTACAAAGATCTTGACGACGAGCTGGCTCTGGAATACATGATCGAATCGATGGTGCGCGGACCTGAGATCTTTTATTTTGCCTACCGTACCCGCCCGCTTTACGATGCGTTGAAATCAGATAAAAATTCAGAGCATATCAGCCTGGCAAGCGAACGCGTAAAAGACGGACTGGGCGAATTCTTCAAAGACTATGACTCGGAAACCGACCAGAAAATAGCTGCTGCACTTTTCCGTATTTACAAGGAAAATGTTGCACCACAATATCATCCTCCATTCTTCAAAATCGTACAAACCAAGTATGCCAACGATTTTGAGAAGTACACCAGAGAACTCTATGCCAAATCCGTATTCGGAAGTCAGGAACGATTGGTTGGCTTTTTTGAATCTCCCAAAGCCAAAACCCTTGAAAAAGATCCCTTGTTTCAGGTTTCCCTCGAAATCTTCCGGATGATGGGATTAATCAGCGACGAAACCGAAAAAACAGCCGATGCGCTGGCTAAAGGGAACCGGCTGTTCGTTGGCGGTTTGATGGAAATGGAAACCGACAAAAAATTCTACCCCGATGCCAACTCGAGCATGCGTTTAACCTACGGAAGCGTTGGCGAGTACATCCCGCGCGATGGTGTTAAATACAACTATTATACTACCCTGCGCGGATACATCGAAAAAGAAATCCCCGGCGACGATGAATTTGACGTACCCGCCAAACTGAAAGAGCTATACGCAGCCAAAGACTACGGACGGTATGCAGATGCCGACGGAAACCTTAGGACCTGTTTCCTGACCAACAACGACATCACCGGAGGAAACTCCGGAAGCCCTGTCATCAACGACAAAGGCGAACTAATCGGTGTTGCATTTGACGGCAACTGGGAAGCCATGAGCGGCGACCTCGCTTTTGAAGACGAACTCCAAAAATGCATCAACGTTGACATCCGTTTTGTTCTCTGGACAATTGACAAGATGGCCGGCGCCCAAAACCTCATTGACGAAATGACTATCATCGAATAGATATTTTATTTTTATTATACCTGAAAGACCCGTATTTTTACGGGTCTTTCTTTTTAAGCCATACGCCAAAACCTGAAAAGAAGATGACGCATCAAGCAAAACACCAGTTCATAACCACAAAATCAGGTTCAAAATGATAAAGCTAAAAATAACACCTCGGATGGCGGTTGCCGCCAGTTTATTATTCGTTGCTTTGCTGCTAGCTGGTTGTGCCGATGCCGTTTCGGTGAAAGACTGTGTCGCTGATGAACCATATGGTTTCTGGGGCGGATTGTGGCATGGCATTATTGCCCCGGTAAGTTTTATCAGCAGCCTTTTTATCGATCACATTGCTATGTATGCGGTGAACAACAATGGAGGCTGGTACGATTTCGGATTTGTATTAGGTGCAGGCATTCTTTTTGGCGGCAGCAGCAGGGCACGTAAATAATCAGGATTCCTGACCTTTAATTTTATACTTTTCGATGAATATAACGATTTATACCGATGGCGCCGCACGGGGAAATCCCGGTCCGGGCGGATACGGAGTAGTTCTTCTGGCCGGAAAGCTCCGGAAAGAATTATCAGACGGATTTGAGCTGACCACCAACAACCGGATGGAGTTACTGGCCGTAATTGCCGGACTCGAAGCTCTGAAAATTGAAAATTCGCAGGTAACCATCTATTCCGATTCAAAATATGTGGTGGATGCCATTGAAAAAGGATGGATCTGGAACTGGGTAAAAACCCGGTTCAAAGGCAAAAAAAACGAAGACCTCTGGCTCCGGTTCCTGAAAATCTATCCCAAACACCAGGTCCGGTTTGTGTGGGTGAAAGGACATGCCAACATTCCGGAGAATGAACGGTGTGACCAGCTGGCCGTTGCAGCATCCATGCAGCCCCGGTTAAAAAAAGACGCCGGATATCTGGCAAGCCTGTAAACCAATTCGACACAAAACACTATTTTTACCGACTCAAAATAAAGACCGAATGAACGCCCTATACAACATCTCAATTTTTCTGTATTCCATCCTGATCAAAATAACTTCACCTTTTAACATCAAGGCAAAGCAGATAAGCACAGGGCGTGCACAAGTTTTTAATTACCTGAAGGCTAACATCAGGCACGACAAACCAATCGTCTGGCTGCACTGTGCTTCGCTGGGCGAATTCGAACAGGGGCGCCCGGTTATTGAAGCCATCCGGAAAGAACATCCAAACTACCGGATTCTGCTGACTTTCTTCTCTCCTTCAGGATATGAAATCAGGAAAAATTACGATCAGGCCGATTACATTTGCTACTTGCCTGCCGACACCCCGAAGAATGCAAAAAAACTGATCGACCTGGTTCGCCCCGAATTGGTCTTTTTTGTGAAATACGAATTCTGGCACCACTACATTCATCAGCTCAAAAAACAAAACATACCTCTCTTCCTGATTTCTGCCATCTTCCGCGAGAATCAGCTGTTCTTCAAAAAAACATGGTGGGCAAAGTGGTACCGCCAAATGCTCTTCGGATTCGAACACTTTTTTGTTCAGGACAACCAGTCCTTCGAACTGTTGGCCCGAATCGGAGTTTTCAATGTGACCAGAGCCGGAGACACCCGTTTCGACCGTGTGGCCGAGATTGCACGCAACGGCAAACAAATTCCGCTCGTCGAGAGATTCAAGGGAAACAACCAGCTCGTTATTGCCGGAAGTACCTGGAAGCCCGATGAAGAGTTGCTGGCCCAATACATCCACAACAATCCGGGAACAAAATTCGTTATTGCCCCGCACGAAACAAAAAAAGCAAATGTCGAACGGTTAACAAGTTTGTTGAAAACCCCGGTTATTTGCTATACCGAAGCCACGGAAGATTCGGTGTCAGACAAACAGGTACTGATTGTTGACACCATCGGGCTACTATCGTCCATTTACAAATATGCTGATCTGGCATACATCGGAGGAGGTTTCGGAGTAGGAATACACAATACACTCGAAGCGGCAATCTTCGGAATGCCTATCGTTTTCGGCCCCAATTACCTGAAATTTAATGAAGCTACCAGCATGGTCAAGCTGGGAGTGGCTTTCCCGGTTACCGGCTATGAGTCGCTTCAGTCGGTACTGAGCCCCCTGCTTTCTGATGACCAGAAAAGAAACAGCATAGCCGGCGAATGCACCCGGTTCACAAATCAGAACCTGGGGGCAACACAAATTATTCTGAACAAAGTTTTCAACAAGATATAAAGTCGGCCCCCTTTTATTCCTGCTCAGGCCTGCTCTTCTTCAAACGACTTGCTTTCAACTGCTTTAAGGCAAACATCCGACTTAAATTTCAGGATTCAGTTTTTGTTTTTGGCAACTTTTCAGGCTTTTAAAAAATATAATTTCCTGAAAAACAGAATACTAACACTTTAAAGTTGATAACTTTGATAAATATTCTCAAAATAAATATTCGCTTTTTTAAACTCAAGCCTTATATTGCATACAGAAAAATAACACAACGTGCACCCGATACTTCTGCACGTTTCCAGTAGATTATCAAATTAAAGAATCAAATTTTTGGCATATGACAATCAAAAATGTGGCGATTGAGTCCCAAACAGGGCAAAAAACGTACTCCCAGGACGAGGCCTACGAAGCTTCTCTGAAATACTTTAAGGGAGATGACCTTGCTGCAAGGGTCTGGGTAAATAAGTATGCATTGAAGGATTCGTTCGGCAATCTCTACGAACTGACTCCCGATGACATGCACCGCCGGCTCGCGTCTGAAATTGCAAGAATCGAAAAAAACTACGCCAATCCCATGTCCGAAGACGAGATCTTTGCTCTTCTGAAAGACTTTAAATACATTGTTCCGCAGGGCGGACCGATGACCGGTATCGGAAACGATTACCAGATCGCTTCGCTGTCGAACTGCTTTGTAATCGGCAACGAAGGAAGTTCGGACTCGTATGGCGGCATCATGAAAGTTGACCAGGAACAGGTACAACTCATGAAACGCCGAGGCGGTGTGGGGCACGACCTTTCACACATCCGCCCCAAAGGGTCACCGGTTAAAAACTCGGCTCTCACGTCAACCGGCATTGTTCCGTTTATGGAGCGCTACTCAAATTCAACCCGCGAAGTCGCTCAGGATGGCCGCCGAGGTGCGCTCATGCTGTCCGTTTCAATCAAACATCCGGATGCCGAATCGTTCATCGATGCCAAACTGGAGCAGGGAAAAGTTACCGGAGCAAACGTCTCTGTCAAAATCCATGACGACTTTATGCGTTCGGTCGAATCTGGCGAAAAATACAAAACCCAGTACCCGATCGATGCCAAAGACCCCAAGTATGTAAAGGAAATTGACGCTGCAGGCCTCTGGAAAAAGATTGTTTACAACGCATGGAAATCAGCCGAACCCGGCATCCTTTTCTGGGACACGATCATCAAAGAATCAGTCCCCGATTGCTATGCCGATTTGGGCTATAAAACGGTGTCGACTAATCCGTGCGGCGAAATACCGCTGTGCCCCTACGACAGTTGCCGCCTGATTGCTGTAAACCTTTATGCCTATGTCGAAAACCCGTTTACCCCGCAGGCCCGATTTAACTTCGACCTGTTCAAAAAGCACGTTGCTGTTGCCCAGCGTATGATGGACGACATCATTGATCTGGAACTCGAAAAAATCAACGGTATCCTTGGCAAAATTGATGAAGACCCCGAAAATGAAGAAATCAAACACATCGAACGCTCAATGTGGGTGAAAATTCAGACCAAAGCCAAAGAGGGAAGACGTACCGGAGTAGGCATCACTGCCGAAGGCGACATGCTGGCTGCGCTGGGTTTGCGCTACGGAAGCGAAGATGCCACCGATTTCAGCGAAGAAATCCACAAAACAGTTGCTTTGGAAGCCTACCGCTCCTCAGTCAATATGGCCAAAGAACGTGGCCCGTTTACTATTTTCAGCGCCGACCGCGAGAAAAACAACCCGATGATCAAACGCCTGCGCGCCGAAGACGAACAATTGTACCAGGATATGGTCAAATACGGCCGTCGTAACATCGCCCTGCTGACCATCGCCCCTACCGGAACAACCAGCCTGATGACTCAAACCACTTCCGGAATTGAACCGGTATTTATGCCCGTTTACAAACGCCGCCGCAAAGTAAATCCGAACGACAAAAATGTGAAAGTTGATTTTGTCGACGAAGTGGGCGATTCTTGGGAAGAATACGTGGTTTTCCACCACAAATTCAAAGACTGGATGCAAATCAACGGTTATGAACTTAAAAAGAA
>JAEUSS010000582.1 GCA_016788685.1 Prolixibacteraceae bacterium
TAAATATGACAAAATCTGACCATGCAATAGATATACATCAACATAACCTATCGCTGAATGCGAGCTTAGGATATGGTTCTGCATCATTTTTTAACAGACAATATTGAGAAAGGTTTAGCCCGAGCAGTATTTAGCTTTTCGACTGGTCGATTAACCGATAGTTATTTTGCAGTTCGAAATCGGGGGCAAAAGAGCCCTTGACAAACATTTTGTATATGAGCTGTGCTGAAAGAATTCCGGCAATAGCCATTTGATCTAATTCTGAGATTGACTTCTGCTGCTCGATTCTGTTGGTGAGGTTTCTGACTTTATCCGGAGTGAATAGTCCGTATGATTTTAAAGTATCGTCAGAAAGCAGCTCTTTAAGGTAGCCTGGAGTTTGTTTATTGTATAAACTATCATTGATCGGAGCCCGATACGCCTGTTTTGATCTGTTGGTTATGGATACCGGAATTTTCCCGGCACTCACTTTCTTGAGCAGGAATTTCTCATTTAAGCAATTTAATTTGAAATTATCAGGCATATCGTTACAAAACTCAATAACCCGGTAGTCAAGAAAGGGGTAACGGCCTTCTACAGAGTTCCCCATTGCCATCCGATCGCCTTGAGATGACAATAAATAATTTGACATGAAGATAGTAGCTTCCAAATACTGTGATTTAGCCAGATCACTCCACCTATCGAAGTTGCCAGGTAATATCTGAGATATTTCGCTATTTGGCAGGCGTTGCATTATTTGTCCGGTAATTTCTTCAGAAAAAAAAGTTTTGATTTTACTCGTATTATTCCAACGAATCAAGTGGGAATAGAGTGGATTACCTGTATCATTCAGCTTGTAACCGAAAAACATTTTCAAGGCCAGATCCGGCGATTCCTTCATCAAAGGAAGATAGGGGTATAATTTCTTTAACAAAAGAGGTCGGATTTTAGAATTGGGTTCTTTTGCCCAAAATCTTCTGATTTTTGCTTCTTTAAAAATGTTATAGCCACCAAGAAATTCATCGGCGCCTTCTCCGGTAATTACAACCTTTATTCCGCTTTCCCTCACTTTCTTTGAAAGCAAAAACATTGGGGTAGGAGAAGTCCTTAAGATCGGGAATTCGGTATGCCAGATTGTTTCGCCAAAATTTTCAGCTATCTCTTCCGAAGTGCAGGTAAATGCCGTATGATTGGTATTGAAGAATTTTGCAGCTTCTGTCTGATATACCCTTTCATCAAAGTCTTCGTCTTTAAAACCTATTGAGAAAGTATTTAAAATGCCGGGGTTAATCTGTTTTATCATAGCTGTAGTAACGCTCGAATCAAGACCGCCGCTTAAATATGCTGCAACCGGAACATCTGCTCTTAACCTGATTTTTACCGCGTCATGCAGCAGTTCTTCAAATTCCTCACTTGTCTCTGCCTGATTTACATACCTTCTTGCTTTTTCTTTTGAGGCATAATTTAGCTCCCAGTATTTCGATATTTGAATTCCTTCGGAAGTAACATACATATAGTGTCCGGGCTGAAGTTCGTAAATATCTTCAAAAGGAGTTTGAGGTGAAATAGTCGTCCAAAAAGTGAATATTTGAGATAAGCTCTCAGGCTTTATTGCTCTGGGGATTTGGTCGAGTGTAAAAAGACCTTTTATTTCGGAACAAAACGCAAACGTCTGATCCTTGACCCAGTAGAATAATGGCCTTATCCCAACCCGGTCGCGGGCAAGGAACAGTTCCTTTTTATAATTGTCCCAAATAGAAAAAGCAAATTGTCCGTTGAATTTGTTCAGACAATCTGCCCCATACATTGCATACATTTGTACAACGACCTCTGTATCGCTGCTTGTTTTAAGCTGAATTCCTTTTGCCTTAAGTTCCATGCGCAGCTCCTGATAGTTAAAGACCTCCCCATTGTATACGATCCAATATCTTCCGGTCACATCAGACATCGGTTGCTGCCCTGAAGAAAGATCAATAATGCTCAGGCGAACACTGCCAATTCCAACATTCTGACCGAGATAGATTCCGCTCTCATCAGGTCCTCTATGCTTAATCATGGCAAGCATTCTCCTTACATTCCGCTCGGTAGACGTTTCCTTTAACGAACGATAGTTATATATTCCTGCGATACCACACATGGAGCAAGTTCTGTTTTAATTCAATTTTCGGGCAACAAATTCAGCAATCGCATTGATCGATTCGAAGTTAGATTCTATAAGTTCACTGTCAGTCGTTTTAATCGAAAAGGCTTCGTCCAGAAAAGTGATCAACGAAATAAATCCCATCGAGTCCATTATGCCCTGTACAAATATCAGCGTATCGTCATTTAGTTGTTCATCAGTCAAATAGGAAGTCTTTAAGATAAATTGGCTGATTTTTCCTTTTATCTCGCTCAGATCATTTTTAATCATCGTGGTTGTTTTTAGAAGTTGTTTCTTTCTTATTTTGTTTTCTATTTCTGCTGAACTATAGTTATTCCGAATATTTTATTACGTTAACAATCCTCTGGCAGAATAGTTCTGCGGCTTTTTCTGCAAAAGCGCTTCCTGGATGAGAATCCGCAGGATTTGTTGCATTTTCTTGTTTTAAGAAAAGGTCACCTTCGGTCTCCAATGCATAAAAGTCCCATAGGAAAACATTATCTCCCTGCACATCCCATTCGTTCCGCACCCAATCAACAAATTCTTTTGTTCTCAGTGCCTGTTCTCTGGTTATTTTGCCTTCAACCTGAACAGCTCCTGTCCACAATAAAAATTTGGTGTCAGGAAATTCCTGAAATTTATTCTTTAATGCCTGATATTGTAACTTGTAGTTTTCCAATCTCTTTTCCGGAGAATTGATGTCGGGCAGTCCGCTGTCCTCATCAATATTTGATACCGGGAAGCAATGTTTAAAAACAATCAGGTCGTATTGTTTGGTGAGAATTTCCAGAGTGGGTTCATTCATAAAATAATCAGGGCCAGCATTTTTCACCCAAATATTGTAATAGTCGTACGGGTAATTGCTCCACCCGTAAGGTTCTTTCTTGGGAAAAAACTGTTCGGTTATCTGGTAGTTTGTGCTGTTCGCTTGATTATATTTCTGAAACCATTGCGGAACAAAAGCCCGGTTTTTAAATAGCTTCCGGGACAATATGTTGGGTTGTTTACCTCCCTGATAAATCGTCCATCCTGTACTGTGGTGCAGGAATATAATTTTGTATGGCCGATTTGAATTTGATGTTTCTGAATTAGTAGTCATTTTTACCACGATGAAAAGAGTTATGCCAATTATAACGATCAATGTAGCTGATAAGAAGGTTTTAGTCGTCATAGAAAAATGGATTAGCAGAATTATTCAATTCTTTCTTCATTCACTCCTGAATTCACGAAGCAACGTGTTATAACTTTTTACCGGTTGCACTCAGTGAAATATTCCGTTTGAGATTAATTATTGCTGGAATTTTATGTTTTGAAAGTTGAGTTGCACAAAATTTCTGAACATCTTCTTCTGTCAGGTTATGGATTTCTTCGGAAATGATAATATTTGCCCGAATTGCAACTGTCGAAAATTCATCTTCAACAGCATCAACCGAGCAATCAATAACACCGGGTAACATGTCGATCACGCCTTCAATTTCCTTTGGACTAACTCTTTGCCCATTTACTTTAATCATTTCTTTTTTCCTTGCCACATGGTAGATGTAGCCATCCTCATCAGTTCTTGCAAGATCTCCGGTATGGAGCCACCCGTCACGGAGAACTTTTGCAGTTTCTTCAGGGTCGTTAAAATAGCCTGACATGATATTTCCGCCCTTGGCGATTATTTCTCCCGTTTTACCGGGTTTTACCCTGTTGCCTCTTGAATCTACAACTCTTAATTCAACGCCCGGAATACCTTTTCCGAGGGAGCCCAATTTGTCTTTAAGTTTTTCAGGCGGCAGATAAGATAAACGCGCCGTTGCCTCTGTTTGTCCGTACATTACGAAAAACTGTACATGGGGGAAAAGCTGGATAAATTCTTCGATAAAAGTGTCATGTAGCTTTCCGCCTGCTTGAGTTACGTAGCGTAACGAAGGGAATTCTGAATTTCGGAACAAGTCAATTTTCCGAAGTAATAA
>JAEUSS010000629.1 GCA_016788685.1 Prolixibacteraceae bacterium
GCCATAGGAAGTCATGATGATCAGCAGATTCAGCGAGGGCAATACAGACTTCCCGTGGAAAAGGTTGCTAAGTTTAAAATCAATATCTTTTCCGACTGTCAGCCTTTTGGGCATCCGGATGGAGCTGGCAAAGACGAGGCCAGCCATGCTGATCAGGAAGGAAAGTGCAAACAGGGCCGTGTATCCGCCTTGCTGAGTGACCAGCAGCCCGATAACCGGACCTACGGACATGCCAATGGTGGTCGACAGTGAGAAATAGCCAATACCTTCGCCCCGTTTAGTTTTTGGTATAATATCGACGGCAATGGTCGATCCCGAGATTGTGGCTACACCCCAGGTCAGTCCCTGTGCAAACCTCAGGATAATCAGCGCGACGATAGATAGGGCGATGAGGTAGCCTGCAAATAAAGCCGTGTAAAATATCAGGGCCATAAGGAAAACGACCCGGCGACCAAAACGGTCGAGCGCATAGCCCGAAAACGGACGGATTAGTACCGATGCAATGGTGTAGGCCGCCAGCACAATCCCCACTTCGGTTTCAGCGGCATGAAGTTCGCTCACCAAATAAACCGGAAGCGATGAGATCAGCGCATAATAAGTAATACTGATAAAGAAATTGGCTAATGTCAGGAGTATAAAATCCCTGTTCCATATTTTCCCGTACATATCCTGAACATTGGTAAAACAGATCACAAAGGTACCCAACATCCCGCGTGGCTGTCCTTTCCGGCTTCGTGAATTAACGAGAACCTAATATTGCAGGAGTGGTATCCTGAAAAAGGAGGCCGTCTCAAAACTCTGCTGAGGCGGCCTCTTTCCTATGATGGCATCAAATCTGTTTATCTGAAATTCCAGTAATTCACCTCGGCTTCGGTTTCTTTGTCTGATTCCTGAAGCCAGTATGCCGGAGTTACTTTTTTACCTGAAAAACTTTTCAGTTTGCGTTTGTATACATCGATTACCGGGTTGAAAAGCAAATCGGTAACTCCGATTTTGAAGGTTTCAGTATCTCCTTCCTGTGCAGTTTTTACCGTATAACCATTTTGTTCGAGCAACTTTCTCAGAAAATCAGTACGTTCCGGAGAAGCGCCTTTCTCAACAACAGAGCAACGGATTCCGTCAATCTCTTCTACAATATGTTTTCCTTTATTCAGAGCCATTTTTTACGGTCGTTTTAGTTTAAGAATAATTGGCTGATGCTGCGGATGTATTCAAAAATTTCGCTGGCAAAACCGATGATAAAAATGCCTGCTACACACATCAGCAATGAAATCCGCATCGCGTTTGAGCTCCGGAAAGTAGGAATTGGCTGATCATTTTGGTCGATGAACATGGCCTTAACAACTTTCAGGTAATAATACAGCGAGATGGTTGCATTCAGAACTGCAATCAAAACGAGGATATAATATCCGGCTCCGGCAGCGGCCGTAAACAGGAAGAATTTTCCGAAGAATCCGGCAACCGGCGGGATTCCGGCCAGTGAGAACAGCGATAAAGTCATCAGCAGGCTCAGCTTGGGGTTGGTTTGGTATAACCCGTTGTATCCTGAAATGGTTTCAACTCCGGAAGCATTGTGCACAGCGGCGACCACACCAAATGCGCCAAGGTTGGTGAATACATAAATCAGAACAAAATAAACAACAGAAGTCATCCCCAAATCTCCGGGATTCAGGATACCCAGCAGGATGAACCCAGCCTGCGCAATGGAAGAAAAGGCGAGAAAACGTTTGATGTTATTTTGCCGCAATGCAAACAGGTTAGCCAATGTCATGGTGAAAACAGCCAATGTGTAGATAAGCGGTTGCCACATGTCGACAATGCTTTTGAAAACAGTAAATAGAACAATAGAGAAGATGAATGCGGCAGCTCCTTTAGAAACGACTGAAAGATACGATGTCACGCCAATCGGAGCACCTTCGTATACATCGGCTGTCCAGAAATGAAACGGAACGAGTGAAATCTTGAATCCCATTCCGCTGACAAAAAAGATAAAACCAAGTGCAATCAATGCGTTGGGAGTAACCCGGGTGGCTATATCGGCAAAGTAAATCGATCCGGTTGCTCCGTATAGCAACGAAAGTCCGAATAAAAGTATGCCGGACGACAAAGCTGACGACAGGATCAGTTTTATACCAGCCTCAGCCGAACGGGTTTTGTATCTGTCGAATGCGGCCAGACCGGCAATCGGAATGGTTGCCGTTTCCAGACCAACGTAAAAGATCAGGAAATCGCCAGCCGAGATCATAAAGTTCATCCCGATCAGGGTGGCAATCGTCAGAACAAAATATTCGCTGACTTTATCCAGATTTTCCGGTTTTCTGAGCCAGCCTTCTGCCTGCAGAAAAATAATCAGGACAGCCATATTCAAGGTGTTTTTCATGAACATCGTTAGCTGGCTGGCTTGGTATGATCCGCCAAACAGAGTGCCCGTTTCGCCGGGAATAAATCCAAGAATGGTTACCAAAGCAAAAAGCCCGATAGCAAAAGGAATAATGCGAGCCTTACTTTTCTCGCCTGTTGCAATTTCGGCGATCAGAACGGCCAGAGCAGCCAGAGTGAGCAGCAGCTCGTGCCGCATGAGTAAAAATTGTCCGAGATCCATATTTTTTCGGTATTATTTTTCAGGTTTAATTTAGAATGGCAGCGCCATAGCCAGTTTATCAACAATTGGTTTCAGGCTTTCCAGGATGACATCAGAGAGCCACAAGGGAGCAATACCAATGGCTGCAACGGCCAGCACCAGTGTTACGGTGCTTAGTTTTTCGTACCATTTGGCGTCAGTCAGGTGTTCGTGGTGCGAATCTTTGATCGGGCCGAGCAGGATCATTCCGACTACACGCAGGATGTATACCGCTGTGATTACAATGGAGGAGGCAACAATTATTGTAACTACCCGGTGGAACATATCCTGATGCTGGAATGCTCCGACAAAAACAGTCATTTCGGCTACAAAACCACTTAATCCGGGTAGTCCGAGAGAGGCAAAACCTGCGATCATATAAACAACAGCAAGGAAAGGAATAACTTTCATCAATCCGCCCATCTGCCTGACATCGCGTGTGTGTGTCCGTCCGTAGATCATACCAATAAGGGCAAAGAAAAGTGCAGTCATCAGTCCGTGAGAAATCATTTGCAGGATTGCTCCGTCCATGGCGGTCTGGTTCATCATCAGGAGAGCAAAAATAACCAGTCCGCAATGGCTCACCGATGAATAGGCATTGATGAATTTCAGGTCATTTTGCCAGATCGCTCCGAATGCGCCGTAAACGACACTGATGGTGGTCAGGATGATAAAAATCCAGGCCATTTCCTGTGATGCTTCAGGCATCAGGAACATGGCAACACGGAAACATCCGTATCCTCCCAGTTTCATCAGCACTCCGGCATGAAGCATAGAAACCGCGGTTGGTGCCGAAGCATGACCATCGGGCGACCAGGTATGGAAAGGAAATAAAGCGCCCAAAATCCCGAATCCCACAAATGTAAAGGGGAAGAAGAAACGT
>JAEUSS010000633.1 GCA_016788685.1 Prolixibacteraceae bacterium
ATTCTGGATCAGATAATTGAGCACAAACGAATTGCGCTGATTCAGATCGGGCATCGTCGGAACAAACCAGCCATCATTCATTAATTTCTTGTCGGCGTCCGATGCATGCGGATCCTGATTAACTGTGCGGCGGTGACTGGTAATCTGATATTCAGGATAAAAGTTCAGCCAGTCGGCTGATGGCAGATCGTTCATCCACCAATGTTCGGACCCGATGTGGTTAAATATCATGTCCATCATCAGCTTCATGCCCCTTTGATGAATGGTTTGAGCCAGTTCACGGTATTCTTCGTTGGTCCCGTAACGCGGATCGACCTTGTAGAAATCGGTAGTTGAATAGCCGTGGTAGGAAACCTGGGTCATGTTATTTTCTAAAACCGGATTAAGCCACACTGAAGTAAAACCCATTTCCGACAAATAACCGAGGCTATTTTTGATGCCTTGAATGTCGCCGCCATGACGCCCGTTGTAATCTTTCCGGTTGGGCAGCTCCTTCATTCCGGCGACAGCATCGTTGCCCGGATTACCATTCACAAAACGGTCGGGGGTGATCAGGTAAATTACATCTGAACCGTCAAAACCTTTTCGGCTGGCCGAATTGGGTTCGCGGTTCTTCAGTTCGTAGCTGTAACTTGCAAGCTCTTTTTTGCTTTTCCGGAATAAAATCGGGAAAATTCCGGCTTTGGCTTCCGGCGAAATACTTAAATCGATAAATACATAGTTTGGATTTTCCTGGCGGCTGATGGATTCGATTCTTACTCCGGGGTAGTCGAGGCTGATTTCGGCAGTAGCAATTCCCTGCCCGTGAACCATGAGCTGAACCGTCGGATTTTTCATGCCCACCCACCAAAACGTTGGTTCCACACGATCGACATTCCACGCAAAGGTTGAGATGCTAAAAGTGATACCGATAATAAATAGATATAGTTTTCTCATGTTGTTTATTTTTATTAGCCTCCCCAAAATCCCTTCCCAAAGAGGGGATTAAAAAAATATCTTTGTTGACCTACTTTTTAAAGACTGTTTAAATTTGATTTAAACAAGTTATTTAAGAATTCAACCCTTTCAGGGTTGCGATGTTATCATATTCATTTTCCGTGAGTTAACACCCACGGTCATCAATATTAAACCCTTTCCGGGTTTTTCGTATGTGCAAGTCCTAAGGACTTGAATATTAATCACCCCCAGTAAAACTGGGGGGCAATCGAGTCCGTCTATTTAGAACCCCGAAGTGGGTTCAATATAAATCTAAACAGTTACTTAATTATAAGTTCCTTTTTTGCCGGTAAATGGAATTGTTTTCCGCGAACCACCAAATCGATGTTTGCTTTCGAATGATTAAAAACGCTAAACGCTGATTTGTCCATTTTAAATTCCAGATGCGCTTCGCGGAAATTCAGGCGGAAAGAATACGAATTCCAGCCTTCGGGAATAAACGGGTTGAAATGCAGCTGGTTATTTTTTACGCGCATCCCGCCGAAACCCTGCACAAAAGCCATCCAGGTTCCGCCCATGCTCGTGATGTGCAAACCGTCGCAGGTGTCGTTGTTATAGTCGTCCAGATCAAGCCGTGCAGTGCGCAAATACATCTCGTAAGCTTTTTCCTGACGGCCAATCGATGCAGCCAGAATTGCATGGATACAGCTGGACAACGATGATTCGTGCACGGTGAGCGGCTCATAAAAATCGAAATGCCGTTCGATGCTTTCGCGGTCAAACTCGTCTTCGAACCAGTAAATACTTTGCAGCGTGTCGGCCTGTTTGATGTACGGAGAGCGCAAAATGCGGTCCCACGACCACTTTTGATTAATCGGACGGTCTTCGGGTTTCAGTTCACTCGCCGGAATCAGTTCTTTGTCGAGAAAACCATCTTGCTGAAGGTAAATTTTGCGTGTAAAATCGTACGGAAAATACATGTCCTTAATGATTTTCTTCCAGCGCGAAGTCTCCTTTAATTCTTTCAACTTCAGTTTTTTCACCAGATCCTCGAACAACAACGGATGTTCTTTCTTCAGGTAATCAATTGCTTCGAGCGTATATTTCAGTGTCCACACGGCCATATAGCTCGTGTGAAAATTGTTGTTCACGTTGTTTTCGTATTCGTTCGGCCCGGTTACCCCAAGCAGCACGAACTTCTTTTTCACATCCGACCAGTTGATGCGTTGGCTCCAGAATCTCGACAGAGCGAGCAGCACCTCAAAACCGTAAGGTGCAAGATATTCACGGTCGCCGGTGTAATTGATGTAGTTGTAAATGGCGTAGGCCATGGCACCGTTACGGTGAATTTCCTCGAAGGTAATTTCCCACTCGTTGTGGCATTCTTCGCCGTTGATGGTCACCATCGGATACAGGGCCGCACCATCAGTAAAACCGAGCTTTTTGGCATTCTCGATAGCTTTTGACAAATGTTTGTATCGGTACAACAGCAGGTTTTTGGAAACCATTTGCGGCGCAGTTCCGAGTGTGAATGGCAAACAATAGGCTTCAGTATCCCAGTAAGTTACGCCGCCGTATTTTTCGCCGGTGAAGCCTTTGGGACCAATATTCAGCCGTTCATCGTCGCCCAGATAGGTTTGGTTCAGCTGGAAAATATTAAAACGAATGCCTTGCTGAGCGGCCACGTCGCCGTCAATCCGGATATCACTGGTTTCCCACCGTTTTTCCCAGGCTTTTTCCTGATCGGCAAAAAGCTTGTCGAATCCTTTGGCAGCAGCTCTTTTCAACGCTTTTTCAGTGGCATCCTGAAGTTTATTTGCCGGGTAATAAAGTGTTGAAACAATGGCCGCATATTTTTCAAGGCAAATCTCCTCGCCGGCTTTCAGCCAGACCTTAAATGCCGACCCAACGTATTTTTCTTCTTCAACAACTGTAAATTCAGGCGCAACCGGCCGGTTGTCAACCGACACCGCGAAATTCATTCCGGTACAAACCTGAAAAGCTGTTTTTTTGGTTTCCATACACACAAATCCCGACGAACCTGCGACTTTTTGCGAAACTCCGATCCAAAAAACTTCATCGTAATTCGAATCTTCGTTCATCACATTCCCATCGATATAAGGCGTTAGCGAGAGTTCTCCTGAAAAATTCAAGGCTTTTACCGAGTAACTGATGGCACCAATCTCCTGGTCGGCAATACTCAAAAAGCGTTTGGCCCGAACTTCAATCTGTTTCCCGGATGATAAACGGGCCACAAACTGACGGGTAAGCAAACCCGATTTCATATCAATATCCCGGTAAAACGACAAAACCTCACAGCGATTCAGATCCAGCTCTTCGCCGTCCACACACACATCAATTCCGATCCAGTTGGCAGCGTTCAGGATTTTGGCAAAGTACTCGGGATAACCATTTTTCCACCAGCCTACGCGTGTTTTATCGGGATAATAAACTCCCGCCACGTAGCTGCCACGAAGCGTATCACCGCTGTATTTCTCCTCGAAATTAGCGCGCTGACCACTTCGCCCGTTCCCAATACTCAGTAAACTTTCGGTAACACGGTTTTCCTCCTGGCGGAATCCTTCTTCAATGATTTTCCATTCGTCGTGTATGATATAGTTTTTCATCTGTCTGTAATTTATTTTTGTTTGCCAGATGGAACTCGCCATAATAAGTCATCCTCGCGTATGAGTATTCTGTTCGTGGCTCGTTTCATACCATTTTGTTTTATTTGGCCCTGAAAAACTCAGGTAATTTTAATTTCTGTGCAAAGTGCAATCCTCTCCGGAGGTGTGCATCTGCTTTTACTTTTCAGTTCTCCTGAACGGTTCTTTTCTTCTCAGGCAGCGGGGCGATACTCTTATGCTGTCCCGAAGGCTTTTTTCAACTTACCAAACGTAAAGCCCCCGAACCCGGGGATAACCAAATCGGCCATGCCCAGTATTTCGGGTTCGCCAATTCCGACAATGAACATGTTTGCGTTCCGGGCAGCCTCAACTCCGGCAACAGCGTCCTCGAACACCACACAGTTTTCGGGCCGAACGCCCAGCAGTCCGGCTCCTTTCAGGAATACCTCCGGATCGGGCTTGGCCTCCGTGATGGAATTTCCGTCCACAACCGCATCAAACATGCCTGAAAGCCGGATTCTTTCCAGGATCATTGGCGCATTTTTACTGGCCGAACCGAGGGCTATTTTAATTCCGGAGGCTCGTAACTCCTGAAGGAATTCTCTTACTCCGGGCAAGGTTTCGTCGGGAGTCATTTTCTCGATGTAACTCACATAAAGAGCATTTTTCCTTTCGGCCATGGCCATTTTCTCCTGCTCCGGAAATTGTAATCCTCCGATTTCGAGCAAGATCTCGAGCGACCGCATGCGGCTGACTCCCTTCAGCCGTTCGTTATCTTCGAGGGTAAACTCAAACCCCAACTCTTCGGCCAAAGCCTTCCAGGCTATAAAATGGTATTTGGCAGTATCA
>JAEUSS010000637.1 GCA_016788685.1 Prolixibacteraceae bacterium
GCCAATAATAGTGAGTTCATTTTTAGCATCAAAACGGGTTTTTACTTTGAATTGCATGTCGTTAAACGTAGGCAAAAAAGGCAGCTTCAGCGCGGTAAAAAGCAATTTCAGGTACGACCGACGGGCAGAAACGATGAAAGAAGTTTTTTCGCTTAACGGCCCATCAAATGTTGCTGAAACCTCCGAAGCGCCCAGACTTCCTCGGAACCGGAGTTTGTCGGCATTTCCGTCAGCCTGCGCAAACTCGAAAACACCGCTCAACGCATTTCCGCGATTGGAAGGAAAGGCTCCGGAATAATAATTCACTTCGCGGATCAGGTCGGCATTCAGGATTCCGACTGCTCCGCCCGAAGCACCCTGCGTGGCAAAATGGTTGATGTTCGGAACCTCAACGCCATCCAGGTAAAAGCGGCTTTCCGATGGTCCGCCACCGCGAATGATGATGTCATTCCGGAACGACGGAGATGACAGAACCCCGGCAAACGACTGAATAACCTTTGAAATATCGCGGTTAGCGCCCGGACTTTTCTCAATCTCGGCAATGCCAATGGTTTTCAGCGAAACCGGGCTTTCTTCCGTTGTTCGGAAAGGCGAAACACTGACGGTTACTTCCTCAATTTCAGCGTCCCGCTTTTCCATTTTTATTTCAATGAATGCTGGTTTAACGTTGCCTATTTCAATTTCAGACGAAAGGACACTGTGGTATCCGACGGATGAAGCCTGAATCCGGACAAATCCGGGATTGAGACCAGAGAACTGAAAATTGCCGTCGATATCGGTTGCCGTTCCGTTGGTGGTTCCTGCAACAAGAATGTTGACAAACGGAAGAGGCTCATTGCTCACTGCATCAATTACCCGCCCTTTCAATCCGCCCGTTTGTGCAAACAAGCCCATCTGAAATAAAAATAAACTAATGCTGAATAAAACCCATTTTTTCATCTGTTTATATGTTCTGAAAATGATTTTGTCTAAACTTTAAAATACAAAGCTAAACAACATCTCAAGCCCTTTGTTTATTGATGCCATTTGTTTTTTATAATATTGCTCAAAATTTAATTGTATGAGACTGGTCATTCAAAGAGTCAGTTCAGCCTCTGTAAAGGTTGATAAATCAATAGTTTCAGAAATCGGAAAAGGCTTGTTACTTTTGGCCGGAATGGAGGATGCCGATACTCCGGAAGACATCGATTGGCTGGTAAAAAAGACCTGCCAGCTGCGTATTTTCAACGATGCAGATGGAGTGATGAACCTTTCGGTTCAGGATACCGGAGGTGAAATGATTGTGGTAAGCCAGTTTACCCTGCATGCCAGCACCAAAAAAGGAAACCGCCCGTCGTACATCCGGGCGGCAAGACCCGAAACCGCCATTCCGCTTTACGAACAATTGGTATCCGAGTTCAGTAAAACTCTCGGTAAACCTGTTGGAACCGGAACCTTTGGTGCACATATGGAAGTTTCGCTCGTAAACGACGGCCCGGTAACAATTATTCTGGATTCGAAAAACAGGGATTTCTAGTAAAAAGGAACCAGCCCCAAACTCGCAAAACATGGAAAACAAAGACATTACGATCTCCGAGGCGCAGCAAATGGTCGATCAGTGGATCAAAACTATCGGAGTGCGCTATTTCGGCGAATTGACTAACTTAGCCATCCTGACTGAAGAGGTGGGCGAACTGGCGCGAATCATGGCTCGGACATATGGAGACCAGTCGTTTAAAAAATCGGACGAAGGGAAGGACATGGCCGATGAAATGGCAGACGTGCTCTGGGTGCTGATTTGCCTGGCCAACCAAACCGGTGTCGATCTGAACGAGGCCTTCCTCAAAAACATCGAAAAAAAGACGAACCGCGACAAAGACCGGCATCAAAACAACGAAAAGCTAAAATGAAAATTCGGGTTACGGGTTGCGTGTTACAGGAAGAACTCGGAACCCGCAACAATCTAATCAAAAACAATTTAACACCAAAAGAATATGTCCATCGAAACCTGCCCATTATCCCTTTCAGACATTCAATCGGAGCTGGAAGAAATCCGCGAAGTTGCAGCAAAAAATACGAGCAAAGAAATACTCGGAAAAGCACTTTCGTTTATCGATCTGACCACCCTGAATTCAACCGATACGGTGAGTTCGGTTACAGCATTTACCGGGAAGGTGAACAGTTTTCCGGAGGTATTTCCAGGAATGAGCAATGTGGCTGCTATTTGCGTTTACCCTAACATGGCCCAAACCGTAAAAAGTACATTGAAAGTCCCGAACGTAAAAATCGCCGCCGTTGCCGGAGGGTTTCCGTCGTCCATGACGTTTCCTGAACTGAAAGCCGAAGAAGCCCGTTTAGCCGTTGCTGCCGGAGCTGATGAAATAGATATTGTTGTTCCGCTGTGGGCCTTTCTGGCAGGCGACTTTGAAACCTGTTCCAACGAAATTTCGGCCATAAAAAAAGCCATTGGTGATGCTCATTTAAAAGTCATTCTGGAAACCGGAGTGCTGAATGTCGACCAGATTTGGCAAGCCTCCATGCTGGCCATCGAAGCCGGAGCCGATTTCATCAAAACCTCAACCGGAAAACTTCCGCAGGCCGCCTCGCCGGAAGCTGCTTTTGTGATGTGCCTGGCCATTAAACAGCATTTCGAGGAAACTGAACAAAAAATCGGGTTCAAACCGGCTGGCGGAATTGTCACTCCGGAAGATGCGATCTTGTATCTCACTATTGTTCAGGAAATACTGGGCAACGAATGGCTAACCCCCGAATTGTTCCGCATTG